>NZ_JBEYUI010000013.1:90739-181005 GCF_040643455.1 Micromonospora sp. NPDC047134 | reverse complement strand
AGATCACCCGCAGCCTCAAACGCTACATAGCCCGCCAAATCTGGCGCACCCTCGAAGCCACCGCTTGACAAACACCTTCACAGATCTTGCACTTTTCGTCGCGGCAAAAGCCGCATAGTCGGTCTTTTTGGTGACCAGAAGTGCAAGATCGCGGGGTGGGAGTGAGGGCGCGAGGGGGTGGGGCGTGGGGCGTGGGTCAGGGGTGGGGGAGGACGGGGGTGAGCATGGTGGTCAGGTGGGTGCGTTCGGCGGTGTTGTCGGTCAGGGCCAGGGTGGCGCGGTAGGCGTCGGCGGCTTCGGCCGGGCGGTTCAGGCGGCGGAGCAGGTCGGCGCGGATCGCCGGCAGATAGTGGTAGCCGGCCAGACGAGGGTCCCGGGCCAGGGTGTCCACCTCCGCCAGGGCCGACTCCGGCCCCTGCACCATGGACACCGCCACGGCTCGGTTCAGGGCGACCACCGGGGAGGGCCAGCGGGCCAGCAGCGCGTCGTAGAGTCGGAGGATCTGCGGCCAGTCGGTCGCGGCGTAGCTGGGCGCGTGGGCGTGCAGCGAGGCGATGGCGGCCTGCAGCGCGTACCGGCCCGCCCGTCCGGTGCGCAGGGCTTCGACCACCAGGCCATGACCCGTACCGATGGCGCTCCGGTCCCAGCGGGAACGGTCCTGGTCCTCCAGTCGTAGCAGCCGACCCTGGTCGTCGGTGCGGGTGGCCCGGCGGGCGTCGGTGAGCAACAGCAGGGCGAGCAGCCCGCCCACCTCGGGCTCCTGGGGCATCAACTCCCGCAGCATCCGGGCCAGGTGCAGGGCCCGGTCCACCAGGTCGGCGCGGACCAGGTCGCCGCCGGTCGGCGCGGTGTGCCCGGTGGTGAAGAGCAGGTGTACGACGGTGAGCACCGCGTCCAGCCGTTCGGGCAGTTCGGCGGAGTCCGGTACCCGGTACGGGATCCGGGCCGCTGAGATCTTCTTCTTGGCCCGGGTGAGTCGGGCCGCCATCGTCGACTCGGAGACCAGGAAGGCCCGGGCGATGTCGAGGGTGCTGACCCCGCAGACCAGACGCAGGGTGAGGGCCACCTGCGCCTCCCGGGCGAGCGCCGGATGGCAGCAGGTGAAGACCAGCCGCAGCCGATCGTCCGGTACGGCCACCTCGTCGGGCACGTCCGGATCGACCGCCTCCGGCTCCACGAGCAACGGGAGCTTGGTGCGCAACACCTGCCGCCGGCGCAGTACGTCGAGGGCCCTGCGGCGGGCGATGGCGGTCAGCCAGGCACCGGGCTTGTCCGGTACGCCGTCCCTGGTCCAGGTGCCCAGTGCGGCGACGTACGCCTCCTGGACGCATTCCTCGGCCAGGTCCAGGTCACCGGCGACCCGGGCGGTGGCGGCGAGCACGAAGACCCACTCCCGGCGATGCGCCTCGACCAGTGCCTGACCGGCGGCGCTGAGATCGCCCGGCGCGGCGCCGGTGGGATCGCGCGGGGTGGCGCCGACCGCTCCCGGTAGCGCGGCACTGCCGGACCCGGCGGGTTCCGCGCGGTCGTTCACTCCGTCGGGGCGATGAACAGGGGCCGGACCTCCACCCCGCCGTGGATGGTGGCCGGGTTCAGCTTGGCGATCTTCAGTGCCGTCTCCCGGTCGGGCGCCTCCAGCACGAAGAATCCGGCGACGACCTCCTTGGCCTCGATGAAGGGGCCGTCGGTGACGAGGTCTCCGCGTACCGCGGCGGCGGTGGTGCTCGGTTGCAGCGCGAAGCCGGTGAGGATCTGCCCGCCCAACTCGGTCACCTTCGCCGGATACTGTTCGAGTAACGCTACGTAGTCGGGGGTCAGCTCCATCGGGTCGGCCGGTGCCGGCGAGTAGATCAGCACTGCGTACTGGGGCATGGGTCCTCCTTGGATCGCTGTTCATCCTCGGCGTAACCCGCGCGGGAGGCCAGCGCGAATCGGTCAGGGTGGAAAGATCTCCACCGATCCACCCACGCGTTCAGCTCGACAGGGCAGCGCCACGCTGGTCAGCGCATCGGGTACGGCTGCCTAGACTGCCGCGGTGAGCGGAGAGCGACGGCCCTTGGCGGGGCGACCCCTGACCGAACCGCATCCGTCCCGGCTGTCGCCGGAGCATCCGGAGCGGGAGCGGATCCTGGCCGCCCACGCCGCCGCCCTGGCTGCCGGTGACGCCGGGTACCCGGACCCGGCCACCGGCCTGTTCGTACTCACCGCCGGCTTTCTGGCCCGGCGGGGCACCTGCTGCGGCCGGGGCTGCCGGCACTGTCCGTACGTGACCTGAGGGCCCCTCAGGCTGCGGCGACGAACACCCGGGAGGCCACCTCACGGGGCAGCCGGATGATCTCTCCGGAACGGTCGATGGAGACCCCGTCGCGTTCCTGGGCCACCGTGACGGTGGCACCGGGGTCCACCCCGGCGGCGTGCAACTGCCGGAGCACCTCCGCGTCGGTCTGCACGCTCTCGCAGATCCGCCGGACGACCACCTGCCCGGTCAGGCCCGGGAAGGCCAGGTTCCGCTCGCCCTCGACCGGCTCCGGCTCGGTCTCGCCCGGTGAGCCGAGATCCTCCAGGCCGGGGATGGGGTTGCCGTACGGCGACCGGGTAGGCCGGTTCAGCAGGTCGTAGACCCGCTTCTCGACCGCGTCGCTCATCACGTGCTCCCAGCGGCAGGCCTCCTCGTGGGCCTCCTCGTAGGGCATCCCGATGATGTTGACCAGCAGCAGTTCGGCGAGCCGATGCTTGCGCATCACCGAGACGGCCGTGCTGCGGCCCAGCGGGGTGAGGCTGAGATGGCGGTCGCCCTCGACGGTGAGCAGGCCGTCGCGCTCCATCCGGGCGACGGTCTGGCTGACGGTGGGGCCGCTCTGGCGCAACCGTTCGGCGATCCGGGCGCGCAGCGGCGGTACACCCTCTTCCTCGAGTTCGAGGATCGTACGCAGGTACATTTCGGTCGTATCGACCAGGTCGTGAGACTTCATGGTGTCAGCGGCCCTCCAACGATCGATGGTACCCTGCCGCACCTTCGACACCTGTCGCCGAACCGCAGCCAGGCTCACCGATGGTGTTGACTGGGCGACATGTCCGCTACCGATGATCTTCTGGTGGAGGCGGAGCAACTCGCCGCCGAACTTGCCGCGGTCGACCCGCCCACCCTGCTCGACGTCCGCTGGCGGCTGACCGGTCCGCCCGGCCGGGCCGACTACGCGGCGGGACACCTGCCGACCGCGGTCTTCGTCGACCTGGACACCGCCCTGTGCGGTCCGCCGGGACCGGCCGGTCGCCACCCCCTGCCCGACCCGGCCGCGTTGCAGTCCGCGCTGCGGGCCGCCGGGGTGCGGGCCGGTCACCCGGTGGTGGTGTACGACGGCGGTGACGGCATGGCCGCGGCCCGGGCCTGGTGGACCCTGCGGTGGGCCGGACACCGTCCGGTACGCGTCCTGCACGGCGGCTTCCCGGCCTGGTCGGCGGCCGGTCTGCCGGTCAGCACCGACGAGCCGGACCCGGCATCGGGGGACGTGACTCTCACGCCGGGGGCGTTGCCGGTGCTGGACGCGGTCGGCGCCGCCCGGTTGGCCGCCGCCGACGAGGGGGTCCTGCTCGATGTGCGTGCCGCCCCCCGGTACCGGGGCGAACACGAACCGATCGACCCGGTCGCCGGGCATGTCCCCGGGGCGGTCAACCTGCCCGCCCCGGAGTACGTCACCGAGGGGCGGTTCGGCTCTGCTGCGGCCCTGCGCGACCGGTTCATCGCCGCCGGGGTGAGTCCCAGCGCGCCGGTCGGGGCGTACTGCGGCTCCGGGGTGACGGCCGCGCAGGCCGTGCTGGCGCTGCATCTGGCCGGTCGACCGGACGCCGCGCTCTATGTCGGCTCCTGGAGCAACTGGGTGGCCGACCCACAACGGCCGGTCGCGGTCACCCCACCGTCGGGCCCCTGACCGCGCCTGCCGACCCCTGACGCCCGGCTGGTTGCGTGCGACCATGGTCAGATGTCCGAAGACACGGTGGTGGTGTGGGACGAGTCCCTGCTCGCCTACGACCTCGGTGACCACCCGCTTGACCCGGTGCGGGTGGAGTTGACCATCGCACTGGCCCGGGAACTGGGTGTGCTGCAACGGCCCGGGGTACGGCTGGTCCGGCCGTGGCTGGCCGACGAGGCGCTGCTCACCCGGGTGCACGACCAGCGTTACCTGGACGCGGTCCGGATGGCCCCCCGCGAACCGTACTTCTCCGGCTTCGGCCTGGGCACCTCGGACAATCCCATCTTCGACCGGATGCACGAGGCCAGCGCGTTGATCGCGGGCGCCTCCGTGGCCGCCGCCGAGGCGGTGTGGTGGGGGCAGGCCCGCCGGGCGGTCAACGTGGCCGGCGGCCTGCACCACGCCATGGCAGGCCGGGCCGCCGGGTTCTGTGTCTACAACGACCCGGCGGTGGCCATCGCCCGCCTGCTCGACCTCGGTGCCCAGCGGATCGCGTACGTCGATGTCGACGTGCATCACGGCGACGGGGTGCAGCAGATCTTCTGGGACGACCCCCGGGTGCTGACCGTCAGCCTGCACGAGACCCCGCTGGCGCTGTTCCCCGGCACCGGCTTTCCCGACGAGACCGGCGGCCCGGGTGCCGAGGGCACCGCGGTCAACGTCCCGTTGCCGCCGGGTGTCTCCGACGCCGGTTGGCAGCGGGCCTTCCACGCGATCGTGCCGTCGGTGCTGCGGGCCTTCCGCCCTCAGTTGCTGTTCACCCAGTGCGGCGCGGACGCCCACCGCAGCGATCCCCTGGCCGACCTGCATCTGTCCGTCGACGGTCAGCGGGCCACCTACCTGGCCCTGCGGGCCCTCGCCGACGAACTGTGCGAGGGGCGCTGGGTGGCCACCGGTGGCGGCGGGTACGCCCTGGTGGAGGTGGTGCCTCGGGCCTGGACCCACCTGCTGGCGGTGGCCACCGGGGCGCCGCTGGACCCGGCCACCCTGACCCCGCCGGCCTGGCGGGACCTGGCCGCCCAGCGTCGGCCCGGCACGGAGGTGCCGCTGCGGATGACCGACGACGTCGATCCGGGGTACGAGCCGTGGCAGCCCACCGGCGAGCCGAACCCGGTGGACCGGGCGATCGCGGCGACCCGCAAGGCGGTCTTCCCGTTGCTCGGCCTCGACCCGCACGATCCGCGCGACTGAGTCGGCCAGGGGAGGGCCGCCCGAGGTGACCACAGCAGAACATGCCATCGACGTCCTGCTCAGCGATGGCGCAACGGTCCAGTTGCGACCGATCCAACCGTCGGACGCCCCGGCGATCGTCGCCATGCACGCCCGGTTCTCCGAGCGCACCCGGTACCTGCGCTACTTCTCGCCGTACCCCCGCATTCCCGAGCGGGACCTCCAGCGGTTCGTCAACGTCGACCATGTAGACCGGGAGGCCTTCGTGGTGCTGGCCGGCGAGCGGATCGTCGCGGTCGGCCGCTACGAGCGGCTCGGCCCGGCCGCACCCGATGCCGAGGTGGCCTTCGTGGTGGAGGACGCCTACCAGGGGCGGGGGATCGGCTCGGTGCTGCTGGAACACCTGGCCGACGCCGCCCGCCGGGCCGGCATCGTCAACTTCGTCGCCGAGGTGCTGCCGGCCAACGGCGCCATGTTGCGGGTCTTCGCCGACTTCGGCTACCAGGTGCAGCAGCAGTTCGCCGATGGGGTGGTGCACCTGACCTTCCCGATCGCTCCCACCGAGGCGACCCTGGAGGTGCAGCGCGGCCGGGAGCAGCGGACCGAGGCCCGCTCCATCGCCCGGCTGCTGGCCCCCCGGGGTGTGGCCGTCTACGGGGCCAGCGCGACCGGCCAGGGGGTCGGCGCGGCCGTGCTCGGGCACCTGCGGGACGGGGGCTTCACCGGCTCGGTGGTGCCGGTGCATCCCCACGCGACCCGGGTCGCCGGGCTGCCCGCGTACCCCTCGGCGGCCGACGCGGGGCTGCCGGTGGATCTGGCGGTGGTGGCCGTGCCACCGGAGTCCGCGTCCGAGGTGGTAGCGGACGCGGCCAAGGCCGGGGTGCACGGCCTGGTGGTCATCTCCGCTGGCTTCGCCGAGGCCGGGGTACAGGGTGCGGCCGCGCAACGGACCCTGGTCCGGGCGGCCCACGCGGCGGGCATGCGGGTGATCGGCCCGAACTGCCTGGGGGTGGCCAACACCGACCCGACCGTACGCCTCAACGCCACCCTGGCCCCCCGCCTGCCGGTGCCCGGCCGGGTCGGCATCTTCAGTCAGTCCGGTGCCTTCGGGGTGGCGCTGCTGGCCGAGGCGGATCGACGTGGCCTGGGCCTGTCCAGCTTCGTGTCGGCCGGTAACCGGGCCGACGTGTCCGGCAACGACCTGTTGCAGTACTGGCAGGACGACCCGGCCACCGACGTGATCATGCTGTACCTGGAGACCTTCGGTAACCCGCGCAAGTTCGCCCGGCTGGCCCGGCGCATCGGCCGGGACAAGCCGGTGGTGGCGTTGGCCTCCCCGGCCCGCCCACCCGGGGTGGGGGACTCCGTGGGCCCGGACGAGGCGGCCGTCAGCGCCCTGTTCGCCCAGTCCGGGGTGATCCGGGTGGACACCGTGGCCGAGTTGCTCGATGTCGGGGTGCTGCTGGCCAACCAGCCGCTGCCGGCCGGTGACCGGGTGGGCATCGTCGGCAACTCCTCGGCGTTGACCGGGCTGGCGGCGACCGCCTGTATGGCCGCCGGGCTGACCGTCGCGGTGGGTTACCCCCGGGACGTCGGTCCACGGGCCAGCGCCTTCGACTTCGCCGAGGCGCTGGCCGCCGCCGCGCAGGACGAGAACGTCGACGCCCTGGTGGCACTCTTCGCCCCACCCCTGCCTGGCCAGCTGACCGGCACGGAGGCGGACTTCGCGGCCGCCCTGCCGGTGGCGTTGACCGCCGACAAGCCTGCCGTGGCGACCTTCCTGGTCGGCCGGACCCCGGCCGGAGTGCCCGCCTACCCGAGTGTGGAGGAGGCCGTCCGCGCCCTGGCCCGGGTCACCGCGTACGCCGACTGGCTGCGCCGACCCCCCGGGGTGCTGCCCGAACTGTCCGACGTCGACCCCCAGGCGGTGCAGGCGGCGTTGCGCGGGGACGGAGCCGACAGCGCGGCCCTGCTCGCCGCGTACGGCATCGAGGTGATCGAGTCCGTGCCGGCCGATTCGGCCGGGGAGGCGGTCGAGGCGGCGACCCGGCTCGGCTTCCCGGTGGCCCTGAAGGCCGCCGCCGCCGGTCTGCGGCACCGCCTCGATCTCGGCGCGGTACGGCTGGATCTGGCCGACCCCGCCACCGTACGCCGCACCTATGCGGAACTGGCGACGACCTTCGGCACCCAGGTGCTGGTGCAACCGATGGTCCCGCCCGGGGTGGCCTGTGTGGTCGAGGTGGTGGAGGATCCGGCCTTCGGTCCGGTGGTCGGTTTCGGGCTGGGTGGGGTCGCCACCGAGTTGCTCGGCGACCGGGCCTGGCGGGCTGTCCCGCTGACCGACCGTGACGCCGCCGAACTGGTGGACGCGCCGCGCGCGGCACCCCTGCTGCACGGGCACCGGGGAGCCGATCCGGTGGACCGGGGGGCCCTGATCGACCTGCTGTTGCGGGTCGGACGGTTGGCGGACGAACAGCCCCGGGTCCGTTCCCTGACCCTGAACCCGGTACTGGCCCGGCCGGACGGTTTGTCGGTGCTGCACGCCAGTGTCGGGGTGGGCTCCGCGGTAGCCCGCCCCGACACTGGCCCCCGTCGACTGTGAAGCGTCGGCGCGGCGGCACCCGCGATCGATCAGGCCCGGCTGGAAATCTGTTGCACCGCCCAGGCGTTACCGTCCGGGTCCGCGAAGTGGATGAAGCCGACATTGTCCAGCGGGTCCGGCACCGGGTGCGGGTTCTCGCCCAGCACCTGGATCTCGCTGACCTCGACGCCGCGTTCGAGTAGCTGGGTCCGCGCCTTGTGCAGGTCCGGTACGACGAGCTGGAGTCCCTTCAGCGACCCCGGCGGCATCTGCGGCACCGCGCCCTTGCCGATCACTATCGAGCAGCCGGAGCCCGGCGGGGTCAACTGCACCAGCCGGATGTCGTCGTTGATGACGGTGTCGTGGTCGACCGTGAAACCGAGTTGGTCGGCGTAGAAGGCCTTGGCCCGGTCGAGGTCCGAGACCGGTACGACGACCACTTCCAGTGTCCAGTTCATGGCTTCACTCCTGGTGTTGTCGCCAGCAGTCCGGCGAGTCGGATGTAGCTCTCGGTGACGCCGCGGGCCATCGGGTAGCGCAGGGCCGTGGCCCGCCCGTCGGGGCTGGCGAAACGCAGCGTGGTGGTCACCGTGGTGCGCCCGGCCAGCTCGGTGAATTCGTGGTCGACCAGGGTCTCGCCGGGGTACGACTGATCGTCGAACAGTTCGGTGTAGACCAGCCGGTGGGGCGGGTCAAGCCGACACGACGAGGTCGGCTCCGGTGAACCACCGGGGCCGACCTCGCAGTTCATCTCACCCGCTCAGCAGGCGTACGCCTCCAGTCGCTGGGCCCGCTCCGGTGCCCGCAGCTTGAGCAGGGTGACCTTCTCGATCTGCCGGATGCGCTCACGGGACAGGCCGAACTCCCGGCCGACTTCGTCCAGGGTGCGCTGGCGGCCGTCGTCCAGCCCGAACCGCAGCCGGATCACCGCCTGCTCACGCTGGGACAGGGTGGCCAGCACGATGCTCACCTCGTTGCGCAGCTCCCCCTGAACGGCTTCGTCGGCGACCATGGGGTCGGCGGCGGCGACGAAGTCACCCAGGGCACTCTCGCCGTCCTCGCCGACGGTCTGGTCCAGACTCACCGGCTCCCGGTCGTACGAGATCAGCTCGATCACCTGGAACTCGGGCACGTCGAGGGCCCGGGCGATCTCGGCGACGGTGGGTTCGCGGCCCAGCGACACCGCCAGCTCGCGGCGGGCCCGGACCATCCGGTTGACCTGCTCGACCATGTGGACCGGGATGCGGATGGTGCGGGCCTGGTCGGCCATGGCGCGGGTGATGGCCTGTCGGATCCACCAGGTGGCGTAGGTGGAGAACTTGTAGCCCTTGGTGTAGTCGAACTTCTCGACGGCGCGGATGAGGCCGAGGTTGCCTTCCTGGATGAGGTCGAGGAAGGCCATGCCGCGACCGGTGTACCGCTTCGCGATGCTGACCACCAGGCGGAGGTTGGCCTCCAGCAGGTGGTTCTTCGCGGCCTGCCCCTCCTGCACGACCACCGTAAGGTCGGCGCGTAGCTCGGCGGAGACCGGAGTGCAGGTGCTCAGCTTCTCCTCGGCGAAGAGCCCGGCCTCGATCCGCTTCGCCAGATCGACCTCCTGGGCGGCGGTGAGCAGCTTGGTGCGGCCGATGCCGTTGAGGTAGGCGCGGACCAGGTCGGTGGAGACGCCGCGCTCGTCGGTGGCGTCCAGGTCGGTCAGGGTGTCGATGCCGGGCTCGGCCTCGATGCCGACGCGCGTCTGGTGCTCCATCATCTGCAGACCCATCTCCGTCTCCCCGTTTCGTCCGTGCGGTGTTGCGTGGCCAGTTCTGCCGGTGACACACAGCTTGGCGGTCGGGGCGTAAAACGGGAGTGAGGCGATCGAGAACCTGACAGCACCACATCGGTCGGATCGGTTGATTCGCCCGGTTCGGGTTGCTCACTCCGGTTACCGTGCCTGCGGTCGGGCCGACCAGGTGGTCTGCCGAGGTGGGACAGAGACGGTCGAGTAACGGAGGCAACGGTGGTATTCAAGCGACTCATGCAGGCGATGGGAGTCGGTGGTCCCACGGTGCAGACGGTGTTGACGAATCCGAACTGTCGGCCGGGAGGCCAACTGGAGGGCACCGTCACGGTCGGCGGCGGAGACCACCCGGTGGACATCTCGTACGTGGCGCTGGGGTTGCAGACCCGGGTCGAGGTGGAGAGCGGCGACAGCGAGTACTCGACCAACCAGGAGTTCCACCGGCAGCACGTCACCGGGGCCTTCCGGCTGGAAGCCGGACAACGGCACGACATCCCGTTCCGCTTCGAGGTGCCCTGGGAAACCCCGGTGACCGAACTGTACGGACGGCACCTGACCGGGATGACCATGGGGCTGCGTACGGAGCTGGAGGTGGCCCGGGCCGTCGACTCCAGCGACCTGGACGCGGTGGCGGTGCACCCCCTGCCGGCCAGGAGCGGCTGCTGGAGGCGTTGCTGCGGTTGGGTTTCCGGTTCGCCCGGGCCGACCTGGAACGGGGGCACATCTACGGCGTGCACCAGACCCTGCCGTTCTACCAGGAGATCGAGTTCTATCCGGCCCCGCAGTACGCCGGCGCGATGAACCAACTGGAGGTCACCTTCATCGCCGACCCCCGACAGGTGCAGGTGGTGTTGGAGCTGGACAAGCGCGGCGGGCTGTTCACCGAGGGTAGGGACGTCTTCGGCCGGTTCACCATGGACCACGCGACCCTGGACCAGACCGACTGGGCCGCCCAACTCGACGGCTGGCTGCGGCAGTCCCTGCGACGCCGAGGACTCTTCGGCTGACCTCCCGGGCCGCCCCCACCGCCCGGATGGGGGCGGCCCGGTCGTCAGAGGTCGAGCAGGATGGTGCGGGGGCCGACGTTGACGCTCTCCACCAGCATGTGCGCCCGGAAGCGACCGGTGTGGACCTGGGCGCCACGCTGACGCAGCGCCTCGACGACCGCCTCCACCAGGGGCTCGGCCACCCCGGCCGGGGCCGCGGCCGTCCAGGAGGGGCGGCGCCCCTTGCGGGCGTCGCCGTACAGGGTGAACTGGCTGACCACCAGGATCGGCGCGGCGACCTCGGCGGCGGAGCGTTCCTCGTCGAGGATCCGCAGCTCATGCACCTTGCGGGCCATCGTTCGGGCAATGTCCAGGGTGTCGGTGTGGGTCACCCCGACCAGCACCAGCAGCCCGTCGGTGATCGCCCCGACCACCTCGCCGTCGACCGTGACGCTGGCCCGCCCGACGGTCTGCACCACCGCGCGCACTAGGCCGCCACCGGCTCGATGAAGCCCCGCTCCACCAGGTGCGCCACGATCGGGCCGGCGGCCTCGGCCAACTCCTCCACGGCGACGTCGTGCGCCACGGCGAGCAGGGCGAGCTGGTCCCGCAGTGGCAGCCGCCCGTCGGCGCCGCCGACCAGGGCCAGCACCAGGGGGTCGATCTCCTCGTTCCAGCGCAGCCCGTGCGGCATGGTCAGGACCTGACGATCCACCCCCCAGCCTTCCTCGCCCATGGTGGCCTCCTGGTGCAGCCGCAGCCCCTCGGCGGCGCGGTAGCGGGCGGCCAGCAGGCCCTCGGTGCCCTGCTGCCGCAGCCAGTCCTGCCGGTCGAACCAGGTGGCGATGCGCTCACCCAGGGGGGACTGCACCCGCTGGCGCAGATCCTCGACCCGTACGACCGGGTCGTCGTGGCCACTTCGTCGCAGCGAGACGATGCCGAAGCCGATCGCCTCCACCTTGTGCGCGTCGAACCAGTCCAGCCAGTCCGCCATCCGCTGGGGGTCGGCTACCTCACCGACGTCGGTGAGCCACAGGTTGACGTACGCCATCGGGTCGGCCACCTCGCGCTGGATGACCCAGGCGTCCAGCCCGGTGTCGGCGAACCAGCCGGTCACCCGCTCCGCCCAGTCCTCGCCGGTCACATGCACCCAGTTGGCCAGGTACTGCATGGTGCCGCCCTCGGTGAGCAGGCCCGGCGCGGCGGCGGCCAGCTCGGCGCCGATCGCGTCACCCACCCGGCCGGAGTCGCGGTACACGTGGGTGGTGATGCCCGGCCCGACCACGAAGGGCGGGTTGCTCACCACCAGGTCGAAGCGGCGCCCGGCCACCGGCGCCACCATGTCCCCGCGCAGCAGCTCCCAGTCCTGGCCGTTGAGGGCCGCGGTGGTGGCGGCGAAGCGCAGGGCCCGCCGGGAGACGTCCGTGGCGGTGACCCGCCGGGCGTGGGTGCTCAGGTGCAGGGCCTGCACCCCGGAGCCGGTGCCCAGATCCAGGGCGGTCTCCACCGGCCGTCGGACGGCGGCGCCGATCATGGTCTGGGTGGCCCCGCCGATGCCGAGCACGTGTTCGGCGTGCAGCGGGCGGCCGGGGCGGGCGCTGGCCGGCACGTCCGCCAGCACCCACCAGTCGTCCTCGTACGGTTCCAGGTCCAGGCCCATCCGCAGACCCTCGCCGTGCCGTTCGACCAGTCCGGCCTCCAGCGCCTCGGCGATCGACAGCGGGGCCAGGGCCGCCGCGACGGCGGCCTCCGGCTCGGTCTGCTCGCAGATGAACATCCGGATCAGGGTGGCCAGGGGATCCCGGTCGGTGGTGGCGCGCAGCGCGGCTCGGAAGTCGTTGCGGGCCACCCCACCGGTCGCCGTCGAGCCGAGCCGGGCGGCGATGCCGTTGGCGGTGAAGCCGGCGTTGGTCAGTGCGGTTCGCAGCGCGTCGACGCCGGCGGGAGAGAGCAGCATGTCGTGTCCGTCCACCCTGTCATCCTGCCTGGTCGCACCGCCCTCTACTGCTAGCACCCGTGACATCTGAAGTCAATCGATGCACATCTCTGTTATATCCATCGATCTAGCGCTAGCATCTCCTGCAACTCAATCCACGGGCGGGTCGTCCGGCCAGAACCCGGTCGGCTGCCCAGGTAAGGGAGGCAAGACGATGTCCTCAGGGTCCCCCGCGCGGCGCAGCCTCATCCGGGCGTTCGCCGTCGTCGCCACCGCGGCGGCCGTCTCCGCGGCCACCACCACCGCTGCGGTAGCCGCACCCACCGGCGAGATCCGCGGTGCCGGCGCGTCGAACGCGATCAGCGGAAGTTACCTTGTAGTTCTTCGCTCTGACGCGGTCGGCACCGCCGGCTCGTCGGCCGCCCGGGCCGCCGTCCCGGACCGGGCCAGCGCCCTGGTCAAGCGGTACGGGGGCAGTGTCTCCGACGTGTTCAGCGCCGCGCTGACCGGCTTCTCCGTCAAGATGACCGCCGCCCAGGCCGCCCGGCTGGCCGCCAACCCGGCGGTGGAGTACGTGGAGCAGGACCAGAAGATCACCCTGGCGGCCACCCAGACCAACCCGACCTGGGGCCTGGACCGCATCGACCAGCGTAACCGTCCGCTGAGCGGCACCTTCACCTACCCGAACACGGCCACCAACGTGCGGGCGTACATCATCGACACCGGCATCCGGACCACCCACGGCCAGTTCGGTGGCCGCGCCACCTGGGGCACCAACACGGTGGACAGCAACAACACCGACTGCAACGGCCACGGCACCCACGTCGCCGGCACGGTCGGCGGCTCGACCTACGGTGTCGCCAAGGGGGTCCGCCTGATCGCGGTCAAGGTGCTCAACTGCTCCGGCAGCGGCACCACCACCGGTGTGATCAACGGCGTGAACTGGGTGACCGCCAACGCGGTGAAGCCGGCCGTGGCCAACATGAGCCTCGGCGGTGGGGTCAGCAGCACCCTCGACAACGCGGTGGCCAACTCGATCCGCGCCGGCATCAGCTACGCCGTGGCAGCCGGCAACTCGAACGCCAACGCCTGCAACTCCTCGCCGGCCCGTACCTCGACCGCGATCACGGTCGGCTCGACGACCAGCACGGACGCCCGGTCGTCCTTCTCCAACTACGGCTCCTGCGTGCACATCTTCGCCCCGGGCTCCAGCGTGCTGTCCGCGTACCACACCAGCAACACCGCCACCAGCACCCTGAGCGGCACCTCGATGGCCGCGCCGCACGTGGCCGGCGCCGCCGCCCTGGTCCTGTCGGCCAACCCCTCCTGGACCCCGGCCCAGGTCAAGACCTACCTGGTCAACAACGCCACCACCGGCGTGGTGACCAGCCCGGGCAGCGGCTCCCCGAACCGCCTGCTGTACGTGGTCAACTGATCCTCAGCTGAGACCGGCCCGGTGGATCACCGATCCACCGGGCCGCCTCATGCCGCCAGATCGACCAGCACGGTCACCGGACCCTCGGGCACACTCCCGGCGACGCTCCACGGGGGCAAGGTCGGACTGGTGACGGGTTCGGCGCGCCTCGGGCATCCGGCGCCGGTGGCCCGGGCCGGTAGGGAAACATGACTGCCATGACCCTCGTACTGCCCATTGACCCGGAGGCGAACCGGCTGCTGGCCTCTGATCCGTTGGCCCTGCTCGTCGGCATGGTGCTGGATCAGCAGGTGTCGATGGAGAAGGCGTTCTCTTCTCCGTACGTGCTGACTCAGCGACTCGGCCACGACCTGGACGCCCGGGAGATCGCCGGGTACGACCCGGAGGCCCTGGTGGCCCTCTTCGCCCAGCCGCCGGCCCTGCACCGGTTCCCCAAGGCGATGGCGGCCCGGGTGCAGGAGGTGTGCCGGGCGCTGGTCGAGCAGTACGACGGCGATGCCGCCCGGCTCTGGGCCGAGGTGCCGGACGGGGCGCAACTGCTCGCCCGGATCACCGCCCTGCCCGGCTTCGGTCGGCAGAAGGGGCAGATCTTCCTCGCGCTGCTCGGCAAACGGTTCGGGGTGCAACCGCCCGGCTGGCGGGAGGCGGCCGGCGACTACGGCGACCCGGAGGCCCACCGCTCCGTGGCCGATGTCACCGACGCGGAGTCGCTGCGCCTGGTCCGTGAGTACAAGCAGCAGATGAAGGCGGCGGCGAAGGCGAAGGCCGCCGGGGCCTGATCGCCGGCCGGATTCCGCCTTCGGTCTGGCGGCCCGGGTCGATCGTCAGGCGGCGCTGGGCTGGGCCAGGGCGGCGATGGCCCGTCGCACGTCGGCCAGTGAGACCGTGGCGGAGTCGTCCAGGTCGGCGAGGCCGGCCTCGATCCACTGCCGCATCAGGGTGGTCACCCCGATGCCCCGGGCGTCGGCCGCTTCCCGGACCCGCTCGTAGGTCTCCAGGGGCAGCCTGACCGAGCGGCTGACCATCGGGGTGTCGGTGTCGGGGACGGGTAGCTCCACGGGTCGGCTCTCGTCGATCAACTCGGCGAGTCGCTCGCCGCCGCCGTGGAACTGCTTGGTCGCGTCGTGACGGTCCATCGTCACCGCCTCCTGCTCTCCGGGGATCTTCGTACGGCCTCGTCGTAGCGCTTGGCCTCGATGTCACTCAACTCGCGGGCGGACAGGACGTCCCAGTCGTTGTCGGCCCCGTCGGCCTCGGCCAGCAGTACGGCGATCCGCCGCCCCTGGGCGGTGCTGGCGTAGACCACCATCACGTCGTCGCCGAGGTGGCGGATGACTCGCCGACCGCTGTGCAGCGCCGCCCAGACTTCCCCCGGTGTGACGTCGTAGACCCGCAGGTTGGCCAACGCCTCGTCGGTGAAGCTGAACCGGCTGCCCACGGCGAGAGCGTACCACGCACGTAACACGGCATCCCGGGGCCGACAATCCTCGTCGGCGGGCCGGTGGCAGTGACAGGATGGGGAACAATCCCGAGGAGGTAGAGGGTGAAGCGTCAGGCGTACCGACCGATCCTCATCACCGACGCCTCGCGAAGCCAGGACGACCAACTGACCACCCGGCAACGGCGCTACATCGTGATGATGGGCATCCGGGTGGCCTGTCTGATCGTCGGTGCCATCCTGGTCAGCGCCCGCACACCCCTGCTCTGGCTCTGGTTGCCCCTGCTGGCGGTGGGCATGCTGGTCGTCCCCTGGCTGGCGGTGCTGCTCGCCAACGACCGCCCGCCGAAGGAGCGACACCGGCTGGCCAACCGGTTCCGGGCCGGCCGGTCGACCGAGGCCCCGGCGATGAGTCTCACCACCGAGGAACGACCCCACAAGATCATCGACGGCGAGCCCTGACGGCCGGGTAGCCGGTGCTGCCCACCGCCCCCGTGGTACCGGTTCTGCCCACGGGGGCGGTGTCGTCTGTCTCGCGGGACCGCGCGGCCGGATCAGTCGCTCGGGCGGGCGCCGACCTGGGAGACCGCCGCCGCACCGAGGCGGGTGGCCCGCTCCAGGGCGGCGTGGGGCGGTGCCCCGGCCAGCCACGCGGTCAGCAGCCCGGCGGCGAAGGCGTCACCGGCTCCGGTCACGTCCGTCACCGCCACCCGGCGCGCCGGAATGGCCACGATCGTCGGCTGCCGGTCCACCCAGGTAGCGCCGGCCGCCCCCTGCTTGACCACCACCCGTCGGGCCGAGGCCGCCAGGGCCCGCCCCTGCGCCACCGGATCCAGCCCGCCGGCCAACACGGCCGCCTCGTCGGTGTTCACCAGCAGCACATCCACCCCGCGTACCCAGGACAGGAAGGCCGCCGCCCTGGCCGCCCGCAGGGGTGCCGCGGAGGCCGCGTCGACGCTGGTGGTCAGGCCCTGCTGACGGGCGAGGGCCAGCGCGTGCAGCCCGGCCGGTCGGGAACCGGGGTCCAGCAGGACGTACCCGGACAGGTGCAGATGGGTCGCCTCCGGTGCCCCGGCCAGGGCCTGCTCGACATGCTCCGGGGTCAACCGCAGGTTAGCTCCACGCTCGGTGATCATGGTGCGTTCATCGCCTGCGGCCAGCACGATCACCGTGCCGGTGGGGCATCCGGCGATCCGGGCCACGGCACAGTCCACCCCAGCGGCGATCAACTCCGCCACCCGGTCCCGCCCTGCGGCGTCGTCACCGACCGCGGCGACGAGCGTCACCGGCACCCCCTGGGCGGCCAGCCAGGCGGCCGTGTTGGCGGCCTGACCGCCCCCGGTGAACCGGATCTCCGCCGCCGTGTCCGAGCCGGACGCCAGCGGGCCGGCCAGCATCGCCACCACGTCGGTGATCACGTCACCGACTACCAGGATCCGACCGCCCTGACCGGCCGGGTCGGGTCTCGCAGGGTCGGAGGGCACGGTGTCACCCACGGCGGGCGGCGGCGACCGCGATGCGGGCGGCGAGGTCGGCGTTACGCAGGATGATCCGGACGTTGACCGCCAGGCTCGCGCCCTGGGTGGCCGAGTGGAAGTGAGCCAGCAGGTACGGCGTCACGGCCTTGCCGCTGATCCCGTCGCGCTCCAGCCGGGCCAGCCCCTCGGCGAGGGTACGGTCGTGCAGTTGCGGATCCAGCTGTTCCTCGGTGGGCAGCGGGTTGGCGACCACCAGGCCGCCGTGCTGGACGCCGTGCTGTTCGCGCGCGGCCAGGATCTCGGCGATCAACTCCGGGGAGTCGACGGACCAGTCCAGGTCGAAGCCGCCGTCGGTGATGAAGAAGCCCGGGAAACGGCGGGTGCGGTAGCCGACGACGGTCACCCCCAGGGTCTCCAGGCGTTCCAGCGTCGCGCCGACGTCGAGGATCGACTTGACCCCGGCGCAGACCACCGCGATCGGGGTGGCGGCCAGGGCCACCAGGTCGGCCGACTCGTCGAAGGTCTGCGCCGCCTCCCGGTGCACCCCGCCGAGCCCACCGGTGGCGAACACCCTGATCCCCGCCGCTGCGGCCAGGGCACTCGTCGCGGCCACCGTGGTGGCACCGTCCGCGCCGGTCGCCGCGGCCACGGCCAGATCACGTACGGAGAGCTTGGTCACGCCGTCGGCGGTGGCCAACCGGGTCAGCTCGGCGTCATCGAGGCCCACCACCACCTCACCGGAGACCATGCCGATGGTGGCCGGCACCGCGCCGGCGTCCCGCACCGCCTGCTCGATCTGACGGGCCACCGTCAGATTGTCCGGCCGGGGCAGGCCGTGCGAGACGATGGTGCTTTCCAGGGCGACCACCGGACGGCGTTCGCGCAGCGCCTCGGCCACCTCGGTGCCGTAGCGAAGATGAAAGTTGGTCACGGTTGCCCACCGTACTGCCCAGCGACGCAGGTCACCCTCAGGTGGACCGAGGCCACGCGGACCTGCAAGACTTGACGGTCGGAGGTGCAGACGTGAGCGCACAGGTCCTTGAGCGTCCGGAACTGAAGGACGCCGACACCGGTCCGGAGATGTTCCACTACGTCCGGAAGGAAAAGATCGCCGAAAGTGCCGTCATGGGCACCTTCGTCGTGGCGTTGTGCGGAGAGACCTTTCCGGTGACGAAGACTCCCAAACCGGGATCGCCGGTCTGCCCGAAGTGCAAGGAGATTTACGACTCGTACTCCGAGTGAGCCTGCTCGGGCGGCGTAACCTGCGGCGGTGACCACCTCCACCGCCCTGCTCCTGGCCGACCTGGCCGGAGTCGCGGTCTTCGCCGCCTCGGGTGCCTCCGCGGCGGTGGCCAAGCGGCTCGACCTGTTCGGTGTCGTCTTCGTCGGGTTCGTCGCCGCCCTCGGTGGCGGGATCGTCCGGGACCTGGTGATCGGCGAGGTTCCGCCCCTGGCCTTCGCCGACTGGCGGTACGCGACCACCGCCGCGGTCACCGCCGGGGCGATCTTCTGGCTGCACCCCCAGTTCGCCCGGCTCCGCACCACCGTGCTGGTGCTGGACGCGGCCGGGCTGGGGCTGTTCACCGTCGCCGGCACCCTCAAGGCCCTGGACGCCCAGGTGCCCCCGGTGGGTGCCGGTCTGATCGGCATGATCACCGCCATCGGTGGTGGGCTTTGCCGCGACCTGCTGACCGCCGAGATCCCGGTCGTGCTGCGACGGGAGATCTACGCCGTGGCCGCCCTGGCCGGGGCGATCCTGGTGGTGCTCCTGGACACTCTCGGCCACACCGGGCCGGCCCCGCTCACCGCGGCGGTGGTCCTGGTCTTCGGCGTACGCCTGGTGGCCCTGCGACGACGCTGGTCGGCGCCGGTGGCGACCCTGCGACCACCGCGCACCGGCACCCCCGGACCGACCCCGGACTAGCGCGACCCGCCACCGGGGGACCACCCGGTGTGGCGTCGAGTGGGGCGCGGGGCCGGTGCTGGTTATGCTGAATCGGCCTTCGCGGCCCTGGCGCGCGGAGGCGTTTTCATGGGGCGACCGACCTGCCCCTCGGCCCGGTCCGTCGGCCTGCGGTCGGGCCATCGTGCGCATCGGAGAGGAGCCAACGCGTGGCAGCCCGGACGCCGGCGCTCGAGACCTTCCCGCCCCTGCGGGCCTGGCAGCGTAAGGCACTGGTGGAGTACCTGCGCCGGCGCAGCGAGGATTTCACCGCGGTCGCCACCCCCGGCGCCGGTAAGACCACCTTCGCCCTGCGGATCGCGGCCGAACTGCTGGCCGACGGCACCGTCGAGGCCGTCACGGTGGTCGCTCCGACCGAGCACCTGAAGACCCAGTGGGCGCAGGCCGCGGCCCGGGTCGGCATCCAACTGGACGCCGCCTTCCGCAACGCCGACCTGCACTCCTCGGCCGACTTCCACGGCGCGGTGGTCACCTACGCGCAGGTCGGCATGGCCCCCCAGGTGCACCGGCGCCGCACCATGACCCGGCGGACCGTGGTCATCCTGGACGAGATCCACCACGCCGGCGACTCCCGTACATGGGGCGACGGGGTGAAGAACGCCTTCGAGCCCGCGGTACGCCGACTGATGCTGACCGGTACCCCGTTCCGCTCGGACGACAATCCGATCCCCTTCGTCAGCTACGAGCGCGGCGAGGACGGTCTGCTGCGCTCCCGGGCCGACTCGGTCTACGGCTACTCCGACGCCCTGCGCGACGGCGTGGTTCGGCCGGTGCTGTTCCTGGCCTACTCGGGGGAGACCCGGTGGCGTACCAACGCCGGTGAGGAGTTGGCGGCCCGGCTGGGCGAGCCGATGACGCAGGATCTCATCGCCCAGGCCTGGCGTACCGCCCTGGACCCGGCCGGTGACTGGATGCCCCAGGTGCTGCGGGCCGCCGACGCCCGGCTGAGCGTGCTCCGGGAGGCCGGCATGCCGGACGCCGGTGGGCTGGTCATCGCCACCGACCAGCAGGCCGCCCGGTCGTACGCCAAGCTCATCGAGCAGGTGACCGGGGAGAAGGCCGCCGTGGTGCTCTCCGACGACGTGGGTGCCTCGGCCCGGATCGCGACCTTTGCGGCCTCTGAGCAACGCTGGCTGGTCGCGGTGCGGATGGTTTCCGAGGGGGTGGACATCCCCCGGCTGGCCGTCGGGGTGTACGCCACGAGTGCCAGCACCCCCCTGTACTTCGCTCAGGCCATCGGCCGGTTCGTCCGGGCCCGTCGGCCGGGGGAGACCGCCTCGGTCTTCCTGCCCAGCGTGCCGCACCTGCTCGGGCTGGCCAGCGAGATGGAGACCGAGCGGGACCACGTACTCGGCAAGCCCAAGGACCGGGAGGGCTTCGACGACGACCTGCTGGAGCGGGCCCAACGGGACGAGCAGGCCAGCGGCGAGTTGGAGAAGCGCTTCGCCGCCCTGTCCGCCACCGCCGAACTGGACCAGGTGATCTTCGACGGTGCCTCCTTCGGCACGGCCGCCCAGGCGGGCACTCCGGAGGAGGAGGAGTACCTGGGGCTGCCGGGCCTGCTGACCGCGGACCAGGTCGCCGCCCTGCTGTCCAAGCGGCAGGCCGAGCAGCTGGCCGCCCGGCGCCGCCGCGCCGCCGAGCGGCAGTCCGAGGTCTCAGCTCCGGTGGCGGCCCCACCGGCCCCGATGAGCGCCGCCCAGCGCCGGGTGGCCCTGCGCCGGCAACTCAACGCCCTGGTGGCCGCCCGTCACCACCGTACCGGCCAACCGCACGGCAAGATCCACGCCGAGCTGCGCCGGCTCTGCGGCGGCCCTCCCAGCGCCCAGGCCACCATCGAACAACTGGAAGAACGCATAGCCACCGTCCAAACCCTCTAACCTCCCGCCCGCTCACCCCGGCCAAGCCCACCACCCAGCCCATGTTGATCAAGAGGTTTGCGTCACGAAACCGCGTTCTCGTGACGCAAACCTCTTGATCAACAACGCCGGGGTACGGGGCGCGGTGGGGATGGGGATGACGAAAGCGGCCGGAGGCATCCACTGGATGCCTCCGGCCGCTTTATGTCGGGTTGTGAATCCTCAGTTGGCCATCAGGTCGGCGCCGCGCCAGGAGAACTCCGGGTCCGTCGCGTACCGTACGGTGATCTTCACAAGATCCTCGGCGTACTTGTTGGCGTGGTGTCCACAGAACACCAGCTCACTACCGCCCGCGAGGGTGATCCGGAGCTTGCCGGCGGCATTGCAGCGGTCGCACCGTTCATCGGCGGCCGGGGGGCTCACCGTCTCGGGCGGCGGCGTGAGGGTCGGGGTCATCGCCTTCCTCCTCTGGTCGTCACCGATGAACACTCTCTTCGGTCTTGGTCACCTATCGTGCAACACCCATCCCGGGTCTCGCCTTCCCTGTGTGCCCCCGGGGGACCGAGGTCACACCTGGCACCGACAGTGTGCCGGGTACCCCGGGTGTCACGTCAACGATCACATTCGCGCAACCACCTGATCACCGCCCGGCCTTGACGCCAGGTGATCAAAACGACACGATCAGTTGACGATTACTGATCAGTCGAGGTAGTCGCGCAACACCTGGGAACGCGACGGGTGTCGCAACTTGGACATGGTCTTGGATTCGATCTGCCGGATGCGTTCGCGGGTCACACCGTAGACCTGGCCGATCTCGTCCAGGGTGCGCGGCTGCCCGTCGGTCAGGCCGAACCGCAGGCGTACCACACCCGCCTCACGCTCGGACAACGTCTGGAGGACCTGCTGGAGCTGATCTTGGAGCAGCGAGAAGGAGACCGCGTCGACCGCCACCACGGCCTCCGAGTCCTCGATGAAGTCACCGAGCTGGCTGTCGCCCTCGTCGCCGATGGTCTGGTCGAGCGAGATGGGCTCCCGGGCGTACTGCTGGATCTCCAGCACCTTCTCCGGTGTGATGTCCATCTCCTTGGCCAGCTCCTCCGGGGTGGGCTCGCGGCCCAGGTCCTGGAGCAGCTCGCGCTGGATCCGACCCAGCTTGTTGATCACCTCGACCATGTGGACCGGGATGCGGATGGTGCGGGCCTGGTCGGCCATGGCGCGGGTGATGGCTTGTCGGATCCACCAGGTGGCGTAGGTGGAGAACTTGTAGCCCTTGGTGTAGTCGAACTTCTCGACGGCGCGGATGAGGCCGAGGTTGCCTTCCTGGATGAGGTCGAGGAAGGCCATGCCGCGACCGGTGTACCGCTTCGCGAGGGAGACGACCAGGCGGAGGTTGGCCTCCAGCAGGTGGTTCTTGGCCCGCTCCCCGTCCCGGGAGATCCAGAGCAGGTCCCGCTGCATGTCGCGGGCGAGCTTCTCCTCGCCCTCGTCGGCCGCCCGCAGCCGCTCGGCGGCGTAGAGCCCGGCCTCGATCCGCTTGGCCAGCTCCACCTCCTGCTCGGCGTTGAGCAGCGGGACTTTGCCGATCTGCTTGAGGTACGCCCGGACCGAGTCGGCCGAGGCGGTCAGCTCGGCGTCCCGACGGGCCTGCTTGAGGGCCTCGGACTCCTCGTCGTCCCACTCGAAGTCGTTGTCGCTGGCGGAGTTCGCCGCGTCGGCCTCGGCCGCCTGAGCCAGCTCGGCCGGCTCCTCGACCACCACGTCCTCGATCTCGGCGGCGAGATCCTCGGGGTCGACGTCACCCTCGGCGCCCTCACCCTTGGCCTTACCGGCGGCCTTGGCGGGCTTCCCGGCGCTCGCGGCGGCCACGGTCGCCTTGGTGGCCCGGGTCGACTTCTTGGCCGGAGCGGCAGCCTTGGCGGCCACCTCGGCGGTGGTGCCGGTCTTACGGGAGGTCGCCTTCCGGGGGGCCGGGGCGGTGGCCTCCTCGGCGGCGGGCGCCTGCTTCGGGGCGGCCGGGGCGGCCGGTGCCGCCTTCTTGGTGGTCTTGGCAGTGGTGGCACGGGACGCCGGGGTCGCGGAGCGGGCGGCGGCAACCCGGCGACGGGTGCTGGCCGAGCCGTCGACCACCACGGTCACTCCAGCCTCGGAGAGCGCCCGCAGGATCTTCTTGGCCTGGGCCGGAGTCACCTCGGCGGACTCGACGGTGCGCGCGAGCTGGGCCGACGTGAGCTGGCCGCCGGCGCTCTGCGCGTGGGCGATCAGGGTGTCGGTGAGCGAGCGAACGTCGGCGCCGGTCTGGCGGGGTTCTGTCACGAATGACCTTCCGGAGGCGAAGAGCGAGCACGGCCGGATCGTCCGGCGCAGAGTGGTGCACCGTGCCGGGCGATGTGGTTGAGGAACCCCCGTGTCCCCGGCCGACCGGTCGTTCGGTCGTCCGTGGCGCGTGGGCAGGGGTGAATTGTAACGCCGTCTGCGGCGATCATCCTGCGCCGCACGGCTGAACGACGGCCGGGGCCGCCGATTCGGTGCGCTTGTGGAGTTTGTAAGGATGATACCCGCGTGCGACCCGGATACCCGGCCGTGCGGGAAGGGGACGGATGATGGATCGCCCGGCGGCGCAGGAACTGTTGGAAATCGCGGTCGAGGTGGCCCGGGAGGCCGCCGACACCGCCTCCCGGATGCGCTCCGAGGGGGTCTCCGTCGCCGCGACCAAGAGCACCGTCACCGACGTGGTGACCGCCGCCGACCGGGCCGTCGAGCGCCAGATCAGCGAGGCCCTGCGGCGGCTGCGGCCGGACGACGCCATGTTGGGCGAGGAGTACGGCGCGGCGGCCCCCGGCGACGCCACCGCCCAGGTGCGCTGGATCGTGGATCCCATCGACGGCACGATCAACTACCTGTACGGGCTGGGGCATTCCGCGGTGTCGATCGCCGCCGAGGTCGAGGGCCAGGTGGTGGCCGGTGTGGTGCGCAACATCCACACCGGCGAGGAGTGGACCGCCACCCTCGGCGGCGGGGCCTGGCGGGCCGGCCGGCGGCTGCGTTGCTCCGCCGAGACCGACCTGGGACAGACCCTGGTGATCACCGGATTCGGCTACGACCCGGCCCGTCGGGCCCATCAGGCCCGGGTGGTGGCCGAGTTGATTTCGCAGGTACGGGACATCCGCCGACTCGGTGCGGCCGCCATCGACCTCTGCCTGGTGGCCGAGGGGCGGGCCGACGCGTACTTCGAGAAGGGGCTGGCCGCCTGGGATCAGGCGGCCGGGGCGCTGGTCGCCACGGAGGCGGGTCTGCGGGTAGGTGGCCTGCGGGGGCGGGCCCCCGGCCCGGACATGGTCCTCGCCGCGCCGGCGGCGCTCTTCACCCCGCTGCACGACCGCCTGGTCGAACTGGACGCCGACGGGGGCCCCTGAGCCCGTACGACCCTCGCCGAACCGGCCCGGGGCCTCGGTGTCGCCCGGCCGGACGAGTCGGGATCTGGCCGTGCGGTCGATGATGTCGGTCCGTACGGCCAAGGGTGCTGTCCACGTCACGGGATTCGAGCGGCCCGGCGGCCGGAGTCAGTTGTCGACCGGCATCGGGCAGGAACCGGGCGGAGCGACCGGGGCACCCAGGTCACCGATGGACTGGTTGACCTCGGTGGTGGTGGCCAACTGCTGGAACTCGTTGCCGAGCACGACGTCGACGACATCGTCCGGGCGCTTGGCGTCGTACTCCAGCTCGGCGTTGCCGAGGAAGTAGGCTCGCAGCAGATGGGCGGATCCGACCCCCTTCGGGCCGTAACGCAGCACCGCGACCTCGTCGATCTGCTTCTTCTCGTTTGCTTCCTTTTCCACCTGGAAGTCGCGGTTGCGGAAGTCGTCGCCGACGCTGGAGGCCAACCCGGGGCGGTCGGTGCCGTTGAACACCCGGATCTTGACGTCCTTGTGGTCGCGCAGGGTCACGTCGGCGCGGGGCCAGTCCGCGGGGCAGCCCTCGGCGGCACCGGCGTTGCTCTGGGTGTCCCGGACCACCGCGACCACGACGAAGACCAGGGCGATCACCGCCAGCATGCCGACGATTACGAGTGCTCGCACTCGCGCGAAACTCATCAGGGTGCTCCCGGACAGTGATGGGTGGCGGCGGACGTCGACGGTCGGGCCGTCTGGTACGCCGCTGAGGTTAACCGCTGTCCGACCGTCGCGTGGAAACAGTCCGACATACCGGCGCGCCACCCGAGAACCGGGTAGTACTACCCCTATCTTCGTGTCGCCTGAGTCACATTGGGAACAACTTCCCGTGCAGGGGCGTACATCTCAGCCACAAGGGCGGTATACATGCCTCGCCCAAAGGGGGGGTAGGGTTCCGCGCTCGCCGGGAGATTCTTCCGGGCGGCCCGGCCCGAGCGGTCGTCGGGTCGGGTGGCCGACACTAGCGGTGGCCGGCCAGCGGAACCGAAACAGCGTCGTCCGGCGTTACAACCGGAAGCGACAACATCGAAATGGGAGAGTGAAACCGATGGCCACCGACTACGACGCTCCGCGCCGGGACGAGGTCGACCTCGGCGAGGACAGCCTGGAAGAGCTGAAGGCCCGGCGTGTCGACTCGCAGTCGGGCGCCGTGGACGTCGACGAGGCCGAAGTGGCTGAGAGCTTCGAGTTGCCCGGTGCTGACCTGGCCGACGAGGAGTTGACGGTCAAGGTGCTGCCGATGCAGCAGGACGAGTTCCGCTGTGCTCGCTGCTTCCTCGTGCACCACCGCAGCCAACTGGCGGTCGAGCGCAACGGCGAGCTGATCTGCCGCGAGTGCGTCTGACCGACGATCCGACACCATCACCGCACGGCGGCGGCTTCCCAGGGGAGCCGCCGCTGCCCGGCTCGGCGAGCGCCGCGCCGATCGACCTGCTTCACTCGTAAAGGGTGGCCGTCGCGCCGGCGGCCGTCGGTCGGGGAGGTCGGGCAGTGAGGGAACGAACCATCGGCGTACGGCGGTGGCGCGAGCGGGCGTCGACCGGAGCGTCGGCATGAGCGAGTGGAGCGCGGGCATCGACGGCGAGGGCGCCGACGAGCTCGGTACGACGGTCGCGGCGCTGACCGCCGACGAGATCGAGCCGGCCCGGCGACGTCAGTTGCTGGGGCGCCTGGTCCGGCAGGCCCGGGCCCGTGGGGTCGGCGGGCTGTTCAAGCCGAGGACGGCGCTGCGCTGGATGACCGAGGTGGTCGCCGAGATCGCCCCGCACGTGCCGATCCGTGACCTGGCCACCCTGCGCCGACACTTCCCCGACCTGGACGACGAGGCGCTGGCCGATCGGCTGGTACGCAATGCCGCCAGGGCGACCGCCGGTGTCGGTGCGGCCGGCGGGGGCGCCTCGGCGGTGCAGTGGACGGTCACCCCCAGCCTGCTCTCCGCGCCGGTCCTGCTCGCCGCGGAGACCGTGGCCGTGGTGGCCATCGAGCTGAAGCTGACCGGGGAGCTGCACGAGATCTACCGGGCCCCGCTGCCCGCCGGGGGTGCCCAGCGCACCGTCGCGCTGCTCCAGGCCTGGGCCAACCAACGCGGGGTCAACCCGATGGTGCCCGGGGTGGGCATCGGCGCAGTCCTCGGCACGGCCGCCCGACGGGAGCTGCGGGACACCCTGCTCAAGCGCTTCGGCCGGAACCTGACCACCCTGGGACCCTTCCTCACCGGCGCGGCCGTGGCGAGCTACCTGAACCGGCGGGCCACCCGCACCCTGGCCGACCAGCTCCGCACCGACCTGCGTCGGCAGCGGCGCAGCCTGCCGGACACCCCACCGGCCCCGCCTGCACTCCCCGGCACCCCGCCCGCCCTGCCCGGCCCCTGACGCCGTCACCCGGCCCTGGTCGCGGCCACCCGGTCCTTGGCCGCCGTCAGCTGGCTCCTGAACGCCGTTACCCGACCTCTGGCCACCGGAGCGCTCCGGCGGGATCGTGGCGGTGTAGCGGGGCGCTGGGGCGGTCAGCGGCTGGCGTCGCGGGCGGCCAGCAGGGCCTCGGCCAGGGCTACCGGATGGCGGGTGCTGACCACCCAGAAGGGGGTGGGGTCGTCCGGATCGTCCAGGACCACCTGCACCGCGCCGGAGATCCAGGGCCGCTGGACCACGAAGGCCAGCGGGTCGGCCCCCACCCCGAGCACCTCACGGCGCCCGTCGGCGTCCAACGCGATGACCTCGGCGACGAACCGGGCCGGTAGCCGGGCGTCGTCGACCCGGAACTCCCCGTCGGTCACCGCGATCCTGATCCTGCCCAGCCAGGTCAGTGCGGCGACGGCGGCGGGCAGCAGCACCACGAAGGGCAGCCAGGCCCGTACCCCGGTCGCGCCCATCCACAGCTCCACCGCCAGCAGGCCGGTGGCGGCCAGCCCGGCCAGCCACAACCACCAGGGCAGGCTGAGCCGTTCGGCGTACGCCCGGGTAGCCGCATCGGTGGGGGAGGGTGACACGCTCACTCATACCAGGGTACGGCGCGTGGCCGCCGGGGTACCGGGCAGGATGGCAGGGTCACCTCCGTGCAGAAGACGAAAGAGGCAACCGTGACCGACGTGGTGCCCGTGCTGGTCCGCCGGCTCGACCCCGAGCTGCCGCTGCCGGCGTACGCCCATCCCGGCGACGCCGGTGCCGACCTGGTGGCGGCCGCGGACGTCGAGTTGCCGCCCGGCGGTCGGGCCCTGGTACCCACCGGCGTGGCGATCGCGCTGCCGGAGGGGTACGTGGGCCTGGTTCATCCCCGTTCGGGGCTGGCGGCCAGACTCGGCGTGACCGTGCTCAACGCGCCCGGTACGGTCGACGCCGGCTACCGGGGTGAGATCCTGGTCAACCTGATCAACCATGATCGGGCTGTGCCAGTGAAGATCTCCCGGGGCGACCGGATCGCGCAACTCGTTGTGCAACGGGTGGAACGGGCGGCCTTCCAACCGGTGGCCGAGCTGCCCGAGTCCGGACGCGGAGGCGGCGGGCACGGGTCCACCGGCGGACACGTCGCTCTGGTGCCGCCACCGGCGGCCGACGGCGCGGACGGAGGAGAGGGCACGGTGAGTGTGAACAGCGGAAGGTGGACACAGTGATCTTCTCGCGGAAGCGGGCCACGGGGCGGCACGCCAGTGACGAGCGGACCGTCGAGGCGCCGGAGACCGTCGAGGCGGCCCCGGCGCGCGGGCCGTACGACGTCACCGAGGCCCCTGCCGGGGTGCAGCGGCTGGACCTGGGCAGCCTCCAGATCCCGGCGGTGCCCGACGTCGAGGTGCGGGTGCAGGCCGACCCGCAGGGGGTGATCCAGCAGGTCGTCCTGGTGCACGGGCAGAGCGCCCTGCAACTCGGGGTCTTCGCCGCCCCCCGCAGCGAGGGCATCTGGGATGAGGTGCGCGAGGAGATCCGGCAGTCGCTGTTCAACGACGGCGCCGCCGCCCAGGAGGTGACCGGCGAGTACGGCACCGAGCTGCGGGCCCGGGTGCGCACCGAGGAGGGCCTGACCGATCTGCGGTTCGTCGGGGTCGACGGGCCCCGCTGGATGGTCCGCGCGGTCTACCAGGGCGAGGCGGCGACCAACCCGGACGCGGCCGGAGCCCTGGCCCGGTGCATGGAGGGGCTGGTGGTCGACCGCGGCATCGAGGCCAAGCCGGTACGCGAACCGCTGCCGCTGCGGCTGCCGCGCGAGGCGGGCGAGGCGGCTGAGCAGGCCGCGGCGGCCTCGGAAGGCGCACCGGCGCCCGGCGCGAACTGAGCCGGGTCCGTCCGGCGGGCGCGCAATCGTCAGCACCGGGAGGGCCTCACGTCGGCGTACGCTGGCGTGGGGCCCTCCCGTTCTGCTGGGAGCGGCCCGGTGTCGGCGTGGGCCGGCCGGTTCGGGAAGGGTGACGCGGAGTTCATGACGACCGAGGAGGGGCAGGGTTCGCTGCGGCGGATGCTGCGCCGGCTCACCGCCAGTGAGGCCGAGATCGAGGCCCAGTTGTTGCGGCAGGAGAGTGCCCGCTGCGGCGGGGTGCCGGTGACCCAGTGCGTACGCGGTCAGCTGGTCTCCGTCGCCGGGCGGCTGCGTACGGTCGTCTACACCCCTCGGACCAACCAGCCGGCGCTGGAGGCGGACCTCTACGACGGCAGCGATGTCGTCACCCTGGTCTGGCTGGGCCGACGGCACATCACCGGGATCGAGCCGGGACGACACCTGACCGCGCGGGGACGGGTCGCGCTGCGTGACGACCGTAAGGTGATCTACAACCCGTACTACGAGTTGGAGCCATCGACGTGACGTCCGTGACCCGGAGGATGAGAGACTGTCCGGAAACCCCGGCACGACAGCCACGATTCTGCCGGAAAGGCGGGCGATGACCACCGGACAGCAACCGGCCACCCAACCGACCAGTGGAGCCGACGACGAGGAGCGGCTGCCCACCGTCGCCGAGCAGATGGCCGACCAGCTCGGCGGCTGGCGAGGGCTGGTCGAGTCCAGCATCCCGGTCGTGGTCTTCGTGGTGGTCAACGTCGTCGGTTCGCTGCGACCCGCGGTGATCGCCTCGGTCGGTGTGGCGGTGCTCATCGGTGGGCTGCGGCTGGCGCAGCGCAAGCCCGTACGGCACGCCGTCAACGGGCTGTTCGGCATCGGCATCGGCGCCGCGATCGCCTGGCGGACCGGTGAGGCCCGGGACTTCTACCTGCCCGGCATCCTCTACGGCATCGGCTACGGGCTGGCTCTGCTGGTCTCGGCCGCGATCCGTCAGCCCCTGGTCGGTTGGCTCTGGTCGGTGCTGGTGGCCAAGGGCAGCTCCGCCTGGCGGGAGGACCCGAAGCTGGTCCGGACCTTCACCGGGCTGACCGTGCTCTGGGGAGTGGTGTGGCTGGCCAAGGTGGGGGTGCAGGCCGCGCTCTACCTGGCCGAGCAGGACACTGCTCTAGGGGTGGCCCGCCTGGCGTTGGGCTACCCGCCGTACGTGATGCTGCTGTTGATCACGGTCTGGACGGTACGCCGGGTCACCCGGCAGGCCGAGCCGGTGCCGCTGGCCGGTAGCTGACCGACACGGGGGCACCCTCACCCCTCACCGCGACTCCCGGGTGCGTTCGACGCTGTCCGGACCGAGGATCACCGCGCGTACCGCGTCCTCCATCTCGGCCGTGCAGACGAAGATCAGCTCGTCGCCGACCTCGATCGGATCGTCCGGGCTGGGCACCAGCACCCGCTTGCCGCGCAGGATCGCCACCAGGGCGGCGTCGCGGGGCAGCGGCACCGCACGCAACGGCTGACCGACATGCGGCGCGGTCGGCGGCAGGGTGATCTCGACCAGGTTGGCCTCACCCTGGCGGAAGGTCATCAGCCGTACCAGGTCGCCCACCGTGACGGCCTCCTCGACCAGGGCGGCCATCACCCGGGGCTTGCTGACCGCGACGTCCACCCCCCACTGCTCGGTGAACAACCACTCGTTCTCGGCCCGGTTGATCCGGGCGACCACCCGGGGGACCGCGAACTCGGTCTTGGCCAGCAGGGAGACCACCAGATTGGCCTTGTCGTCGCCGGTCGCCGCGACCACCACGTCGCAGCCGGCCAGGTCGGCCTCCTCCAGGCTGGTCAGCTCGCAGGCGTCCGCCAGCACCCACTGGGCCTGCGGTACCCGTTCGGGCCGCAGCATCCGGGGCTGCCGCTCGATCAGCATCACCTGGTGGCCGTTCTCGATCAACTCCTGGGCGATGGAGCGGCCCACGTTGCCGGCACCCGCGATGGCGACTCGCATGATCACTGCCCTCCGTCCGGGGCCGCCGCGATCTCGGTGACCGTGGCCACCATGTCGTCGGTGACCAGCATGAAGATCTGATCACCCTCCTGCACCACGCTGGAGGCGGTGGGCAGGGTGCCGATGCCGAACCGCAGCAGGTAGGCAACCCGGGCCCCGGTGGCCTGTTCCAGGCGCTGCACCCGGTGCCCGATCCAGTCCTTGTGCACCGGCACCTCGATGATCGACACCGTGCTGGTCGGGTCGCGGAAGATCTCCACGTTGCCCTCCGGCAGCAGGTGTCGCAGCATCCGGTCGGCGGTCCAGCGCACGGTCGCCACCGTGGGGATGCCGAGGCGCTCGTAGACCTGCGCCCGCCGCTGGTCGTAGATGCGGGCCGCCACCCGGGACACACCGAAGGTCTCCCGGGCCAACCGCGCCGAGATGATGTTGGAGTTGTCCCCGCTGGAGACGGCGGCGAAGGCGTCCGCCCGCTCGATGCCGGCCTGGCGCAGCACCTCACCGTCGAATCCCGCCCCGGTGACCGTGGTGCCGGCGAAGTCGGGCCCCAGTCGGCGGAAGGCGTCGGCGTCCTGGTCGATCACCGCCACCGAGTGCCCGCGGGACTGGAGGCTCTGCGCCAGGGTCGAGCCGACCCGGCCACACCCCATGATCACGATATGCACGCCGCCCTCCCAAGGTGCGCCCGTCACCGCGAGCCTGCCACGTCGTGACGTCAGGCGGAGACCGACGCTACTCCGCCGGCCTTCGACCCCCGCAGTGCCCTCACCGGCGGTGCAGGACGACGAGGTTGCCGAGGGCGGTCGTACGCTTGGCGACCGTGGCCCGAACCCTGCTGAAGCGGCTGCTCGTCGGTCGACCATTCCGGTCCGACCGGCTCAAGCACACCCTTCTGCCGAAGCGCATAGCGCTGCCCGTCTTCGCCTCGGACGCGCTGTCCAGCGTCGCGTACGCCCCGGACGAGATCCTGCTGATGCTCTCCATCGCGGGAGCCTCGGCCTTCGTCTTCTCGCCCTGGGTGGCCCTCGGGGTGGTCGTGGTGATGCTGACCGTGGTGGCCAGCTACCGGCAGAACGTGCACGCCTACCCCTCCGGCGGTGGCGACTACGAGGTGGCCACGGTCAACCTGGGCCCCCGGGCCGGGGTGGGGGTGGCCAGCGCCCTGCTGGTCGACTACGTGCTGACGGTCGCCGTGTCGGTCTCCTCCGGGGTGGCCAACCTCGGCTCGGTGATCCCCTTCGTCGCCACCCACAAGGTGCTCATCGCGGTCAGCGCGGTGGTCCTGCTGACCGCGGTCAACCTGCGGGGGCTCAAGGAGGCGGGCAGCGCCTTCGCCATCCCCACCTACGGATTCATGATCGTGATCGTCGGCATGATCCTGACCGGGCTGGTCCGCATCGTGGTGCTCGGTGAGGACCTGCGGGCCCCCAGCGCCGACCTGGTCATCGCCGCCGAGTGGCACGACACCACCGGCTGGGCCATGGCCTTCCTGCTGCTGCGCAGCTTCTCCTCCGGCTGTGCCGCCCTGACCGGGGTGGAGGCCATCTCCAACGGGGTGCCGGCCTTCAAGGCGCCCAAGAGCCGCAACGCCGCCACCACCCTGCTGATGCTGGGTCTGGTAGCGGTGACCATGCTGGTCGGCATCGTGTGGCTGGCCCGGCTGACCGGGTTGCAGTTCGTCGAGGACCCCGGCCACCAGATCGTCTCCGGCCCCGAGGGATACGTGCAGAAGACCGTCACCGCCCAGCTCGGCGAGACGATCTTCGGCTCCGGTTCGGTGCTGATGTTCCTGGTCGTCGGGGTGACCGCCACGATCCTGTTCGTGGCCGCCAACACGGCCTTCACCGGCTTCCCGGTCCTCGGGTCGATCCTGGCCCAGGACCGCTACCTGCCCCGGCAACTGCACACCCGAGGCGATCGGCTGGCCTTCTCCAACGGCATCCTCTTCCTGGCCGCCTTCGCGATCGTGCTGATCGTCGGGTTCCAGGCCGAGGTGACCAAGCTGATCCAGCTCTACATCGTCGGGGTGTTCGTCTCGTTCACCCTCTCCCAGGCCGGCATGATCCGGCACTGGAACCGGCATCTGCGTACCGAGCGGGATCCGCAGCTGCGCCGCCGGATGATCAGGTCCCGGGCGATCAACACCTTCGGCATGGTGATGACCGGTGCGGTGCTGGTCATCGTGCTGATCACGAAGTTCCTGCTGGGCGCCTGGATCGCCATCGTCGCGATGGGCGTGATCTACCTGCTGATGCTGGCCATCCGTCGGCACTACGACCGGGTGGCCGTCGAGTTGGCACCGGACGACGGGCGACCGGTGCTGCCGGCCCGCAACCACGCGATCGTGCTGGTCAGCAAGCTGCACCAGCCCACCCTGCGGGCCGTGGCGTACGCCCAGGCAACCCGGCCGGACACCCTGACCGCGGTGACCGTCAATGTGGACGACGTCGACACCCGGCAGTTGCAGACCGAGTGGGAACGCCGGGACGTACCGATCCCGCTGACGGTGATCGACTCCCCGTACCGGGAGATCACCCGCCCGATCCTGCACTACGTGGCCGGGGTCCGCCGGGCCTCGCCGCGCGACGTGGTCACGGTCTTCATCCCGGAGTACGTCGTCGGGCGCTGGTGGGAGAACCTGTTGCACAACCAGAGCGCGTTGCGGCTCAAGGGCCGGCTGCTGTTCGAGCCGGGGGTGATGGTCACCAGCGTGCCGTGGCAGCTCGCCTCGACCGCCGGCAAGGATCTCGACCGGATGGACGCCACCCTGGGTAGGGGGCCGGTCCGGGGTCCCCGGGCGGTGCCCCGCAGCACCCTGCCACCGACCATCCCGCCGGTGGATCCCGCGTCCTCCGGGCCGGGCCAGCAGTCGTCGAACGGAGAGACACGGTGAACGAGATGACCCTCCCGGGGCAGCGGTCCGACACGGCCGACGGTCGTAGCGGGCTGACCGAGGCCGAGCAGGTCGAGTTGACCGTGGCGGCGGTGGCTCCCGGCGGGCACTGCGTGGCCCGGGTCGAGGGTCAGGTGGTCTTCGTCCGGCACGCCCTGCCCGGCGAGCGGGTGGTGGCCGAGGTCACCGAGGTGCACCGGGGCTTCGTCCGGGCCGACGCGGTACGGGTGCTGGAGCCCTCCCCGGACCGGGTCGAGCCACCCTGCCCGTACGCCCGGCCGGGACGCTGTGGGGGCTGCGACCTGCAACATGTCGCGGTGCCCGCCCAGCTGCGCTGGAAGACCGAGGTGGTACGGGAGCAGCTGATCCGCCTCGGTGGTCTCGACGAGGCCGGGTGCGACGCCCTGGCGGTCCGGGTCGAGGCCCTGCCCGGCGGCCCGCTCGGCTGGCGATCCCGGGTCCGGTACGCGGTCGACGCGGCGGGTCGGGCGGGTCTGCTGAAGCACCGCTCGCACGAGGTGGTGCCGATCGACCGGTGCCTGATCGCCCACCCGGCCATCCAGGACCGGCCGGTGCTCACCTCCAGCGGCACCAGGTGGCCCGACGACGATGCGGTGGAGGTGGTCGCCTCCACCGGCGGCGACGTGACCGTGACGGCCTCCACAGCGGGGCGTACCCGGCGGATCAGCGGCCCGGAGCGGGTCCGGGAACAGGCCGCGGGCCGGGACTGGATTCTGCCCGCCTCGTCCTTCTGGCAGGTCCATCCCGCCGCCGCGGACACCCTGGTCGCCGCGGTGCTGGAGTTGACCGGGCCGGGGCCGGGGGAGCGGGTCTGGGACCTCTACGGCGGGGCCGGGCTGTTCGCCGCGGCCCTGGCAGCCCGGGTCGGCGAGACCGGCCGGGTGACCCTGGTGGAGGCGGCCGGCGACGGGGTCGGCGCGGCCCGGGAGAACCTGCGGGACCTGGCTCAGGTGGAGGTGGTGGCGGCCCGGGTGGAGACCGCCCTGGCCCGGCGCCGGATCACCGCACCGGTGGACGTGGTGGTGCTCGACCCGCCGCGCGCCGGCGCGGGGGCGCGGGTGGTGCGCGAGCTGGTCGCCGCCGGGCCCCGGGCGGTGGCGTACGTGGCCTGCGACCCGGCCGCCTTCGCCCGGGACCTGCGGGTCTTCACCGAGCTGGGCTGGGAGCTGTCCGCCTTGCGGGGGTACGACCTGTTTCCGATGACCCAGCATGTGGAGTTGGTCGGACTGCTGTCCCCGAAGTGAGAACCCCTGTTCGGGTGGGTGGCGCGGGTCTCCTCCCCGGGGCCCCGCTGCGGTGACCGCGCTGCGAGGCGGGCGAAGGCCGATAGACTCTGCGGTCATGAGTGCTGAAGAGGACACGGCCAACCAGGGCCGGCTGCTGGCCAGGGTGCACGGTCCGCAGGACGTGAGGCGGATGTCGGGCACCGAGCTGGACAACCTCGCCGCCGAGATCCGTGACTTCCTGGTCGCCAAGGTGTCGCGTACCGGCGGGCACATCGGCCCCAACCTGGGTGTGGTGGAACTCACCCTGGCCCTGCACCGGGTCTTCGACTCTCCCCGTGACCGGCTGCTGTTCGACACCGGCCACCAGGCGTACGTTCACAAGATCATCACCGGTCGGCAGGACGGCTTCGACCAGCTTCGCCAGCGCGGCGGGCTCTCCGGCTACCCCAGCCAGGCCGAGAGCGAGCACGACATCATCGAGAACTCGCACGCCTCCACCGCCCTGTCGTACGCCGACGGGCTGGCCAAGGCGTACGCCCTGCGCGGCGAGGCCCGCAGCGTGGTGGCCGTGGTCGGCGACGGGGCCCTGACCGGCGGCATGTGCTGGGAGGCCCTGAACAACATCGCCTCCGCCGGCAACCCCCTGGTGATCGTCGTCAACGACAACGGCCGCTCGTACGCCCCGACCATCGGCGGGCTCGCCGACCACCTGTCGACCCTGCGGCTCAACCCCGGCTACGAGAAGGTCCTCGACACGGTCAAGGACGCCCTCGGCTCGACCCCGCTGGTCGGCAAGCCGATGTACGAGGTGCTGCACGCGGTCAAGCGGGGCATCAAGGACGCGGTCGCCCCGCAGGCGATGTTCGAGGACCTCGGCATCAAGTACGTAGGCCCGGTCGACGGACACGACGTTCCTGCGGTCGAGACCGCGCTGCGCGCGGCGAAGAACTTCGGCGGCCCGGTGATCGTGCACGCGGTGACCCGCAAGGGCTACGGCTACCGCCCCGCCGAGGAGGACGAGGCGGACTGCTTCCACGGCCCCGGTGCCTTCGACATCGCCACCGGCAAGGCCACCGCCGCACCGTCGGTGAAGTGGACGAACGTCTTCGCCGACGAGCTGGTCAAGATCGCCGACGAGCGGCCCGACGTGGTCGGCATCACGGCCGCGATGGCCGAGCCGACCGGGATCGCGAAGCTGGCCCGCAAGTACCCGCAGCGGGTGTACGACGTGGGCATCGCCGAGCAGCACGCGGCCACCTCGGCGGCCGGGCTGGCCCTCGGTGGGCTGCACCCGGTGGTGGCGGTCTACGCGACCTTCCTCAACCGGGCCTTCGACCAGGTCCTGCTGGACGTGGCGATGCACAAGCTGCCGGTCACCTTCGTGCTGGACCGGGCCGGCATCACCGGCCCGGACGGGCCCAGCCACTACGGCATCTGGGACATGTCGGTCTTCGGCGTGGTGCCCGGCCTGCGGATGGCCGCCCCCCGCGACGCCGCCACCCTGCGCGAGGAGCTGCGCGAGGCGGTCGCCGTCGACGACGGCCCCACCGTGCTGCGCTACCCGACCGGCGCGGTCGCGGCCGACCTGCCCGCCGTGCGGCGCATCGGCACGGTGGACGTGCTGACCGAGTCGGACCGGGCGGACGTACTGCTGGTGGCGGTCGGTTCCTTCGGTCAGATGGGCATGGAGGTCGCCGCCCGGCTGGCCGAGCAGGGCTACGGGGTCACCGTGGTCGACCCCCGCTGGGTCCGTCCGATCCCGGCCGAACTGGTCGAGCTGGCCGCCCGGCACCGCCTGGTGGTCACCGTCGAGGACGGTGTCCGGGTCGGTGGTGTCGGTGACGGCCTGGCCCAGGCCATGCGCGACGCCGACGTCCAGGTGCCGCTGCGCGACCTGGGGGTGCCGGCCGCCTGGCACCCGCACGGCTCCCGTGCCCAGATCCTCGCCGACCTGGGCCTGACCGCCCAGGATGTCGCCCGCGACGTCACCGGCTGGATCTCCCGCCTGGACACCCAGACCGTGGAGCCGTTGCCGGTAGCCGACAACACCCCCACCCACAACTGATCCACCCGCCGATCGACCCAGCCACTCAGCCAGGTCGACTCGTCGCTCAGGTGAACCGGCCCTGCGGATCTCCCCGGGGCCGGTTCCACCCGTAGCTCTCCACCCGGTCAGCGACCTGGGGCTGGCGGGTTGGTCAGCGGCGGGTGGAGCCGGCGGTGCGGTAGTGGGTCTTGTCCTCAGCGGCGAGGCTGAAGGTCTGACGGCGCTCGGGCAGTGGCGCCACGACCAGACCGGGACGGTCGACCAGGCGGACCGTGCCGGGGGGCACGGACAGGTTGGTGTCCTTGGTGGATCGCCAGCTGAGCACGACCAACGGGTGCCCGGGCACCGGCAGTTCGTAGACCTGCAGGGCATTGGTCCAGTCGGCGGGGGAGAACACCACCGGAGCGTCGTCGGCCGGTCGGTAGACCACCGCGCTCATCGTGCCGTCGGCGGTCTCCCAGGTCAGTTGCTCCAACTCGGCCGGTTGGCCTCCGTCGAGGGCCACCTCGCCGAGGGTACGGACGGCCAGCTTCGTCTTGGGCCAGGAGGCCGGTACGGAGTCGGGGGAGTTCCGGTCCCCTACCCGCCGGGTCATGCTGCCGAAGGGACCCTCCGACCCGGCCAGTTGGCAGGTGTCCAGGTCGGCCAGCGCCCGTCGTCCGGAGCCGCTCTCGTCGCGGACCAGCGGGTACCGGGGTGCCGTGATGCCGGTGCCGAGATCGAGCAGCCGGTCGGCAGAACGACCCCGAGGCAGGGAGGTGGTGGACCGTAGGGTGGCCGACACCGCCACCGCGCGGCATGCCGGCACCTCCACCGGGTCGGTGAGGCCCTCGGTGACCGGCAGCACCTTGCCCTGGGGGCCGACCAGCCGGCGGACCCGTTCGGAGGTGAAGTAGCGCCGCCGGTCGGCGGCCTGCACCGGCAGTACGTCGGAGTAGACGAGGTAGCCGGGATCGGTGTACTCGGTGGCGTGGCTGACCTGGTACCCCTCGCCGTCACCGGTCAGTTGCAGGAGCCAGGAGGCGGCCTGACCGGGCACCGAGGCGGCGACCAGGGCCAGCGGAGCGCCGTCGACCTGACCGGAGTAGAGGATGCCGGAGGACGGCACATGCACCCGATCATCGACGGGGGAACGCCAGTCGCGTACCGCCCGGGTCACCGCGGCGGTCGCCGCAGGGTCCTCGATCAGCGAGCCGCGCGGGGGCCAGACGGTCAGCGAACCGTCCTGGCTGTCGTAGCCGACCCGCAGGTCCTGCGGTCGGCGCTCGGCCACGGGACCACAGGCGGCGACGGTGACCAACAGTGCCGACAGGCCGGTGGCCGTCAAGCCGCGCCAGCGGACTGGACCCACCTGTTACGCCCCCGATCGCGTCGGTCGTCGTGTCGGAGGGCAATAGTACGAGATGTCACCCCGACGCTTTCCCCCGCCTCACGCTGCGTCGTGGCGCTGTTCAACGACCACAAGGGAATTGCCGGTCGACTTTGGGGCTATTTCCCCACTCCGGTAGACTCCGCCGACTGTGACGCCTGCCGAGATTAGCGCCGCAAATCCGCTGAAAACCGACGTCACCCCGGATCTGCCAGCCGAACCCGTCACGGTGCGTGAGGAAGCCTCCGTCTCGGTCGCCCCAGCCCCGATTGTGGACGGCGAATCGACCGGTGGCAGTTCTTCCAGCGATGGCGCTGTCGGCGGGAACTCGGTAGAGGATGGTGCGGATCGGGCGGAGGTCGCCCCGAAGCGGCGCTTCCGGTGGACCCCCCGTCGGGTGGACCTGGCGGTCTTCGGTGGATTCCTGCTCGTCGCGGTCTGGGTGACCAGCCAGATCTGGGCGGACCCGGCCGGTCGGGTCGCCTCCCTCTACAGCAGTGACCCGGCCCAGGTGCAGTTCTTCCTGGCCCACTCGGTGCGGGTGGTGCTGCACGGAGAATTCCCGTTCTTCACGGAGCAGTTCAACTATCCCGACGGGGTCAATCTGATGGCCAACACGGCCATCCTGGCGCTGGGCATCCCGATGGTGCCGGTGACCCTGCTGTTCGGGCCGGCGGTCACCTTCGTGGTGCTGGTCACCCTGGCCCTGGCCGGCACCGCCTCGGCCTGGTACTACGTGCTGTCCCGGCACGTGGTGAGCAACCGGCTGGCCGCCGTGGTGGGCGGCTGGTTCTGCGGCTTCTCACCGGCGATGCTGTCCCACGCCAGCTGGCACCCCAACATCATCAGCCAGTTCCTGCTGCCCTTCATCGTGTGGCGGGTCATGGTGATCACCCGTTCGACCCGGCCGTACCGGGACGGGGCGGTGCTGGCGCTGCTGGTCACCGTGCAGGCCTTCATCAACGAGGAGATCCTGCTGTTCACCGCGATGGGCTGCGGGATCTTCCTGATCGCGGTGGTGGTCCAGCGTCCGGCCCTGTGGTCGGCCGCCTGGCGGCCGCTGGGCAAGGCGGTGGCCACCTGCACGGTGATCGCCGGGGCGCTGCTGGCCTACCCGCTGTACATCCAGTTCGCCGGGCCGATGGCGTACCACGGGCTCAGCGACGCGGTACGCGACTACGGCAACGACATCGCGGCCTACCTGGCCCCCGGGTCGCCGACCATCGGCGGCAACCAGCGGGCCAACGTCAACCTGGCGCCGAACTACTCCGAGGAGAACGCCTTCTTCGGCTGGAGCCTGACACTGATCGCCGTGGGCATCGTGCTGTGGCTGCGCCGGGAGGTGCTGGTCCGGGCCCTGGCCGGCACGGCCGCGTTCTACGCCCTGCTCTCCCTGGGGGAGCGCATCACCTGGTGGGACCGGGAGCTGATCGTCGGTCCCTGGGAGTGGCTGGTCCGACTGCCCCTGCTCGACGCGGTCGTACCGACCCGGTTCGGCATGATCACCAGTGTGGTGGTGGCGATCCTGCTGGCGCTGGCCATCGAGCGCAGTCGAGCGCTGCCCCTGGATCCGCGTACCCTGCGTACCCTCACCGCCGGTGGGCTGGTCCTGGCCCTGCTGCCGATCGCGCCCATGCCGCTGCCGATGACCTCCCGACCGCCGGTGCCGAAGTTCATCACCGCCGACCGGTGGCGGGCCTACGTCGGGCCGGACCAGACCCTGGTGCCCATCCCGGTCCCGAGCATGGGCAACACCCACGGCATGCGGTGGGCCGCCGCCACCAACCTCGACTTCAAGATTCCGGGCGGCTACTTCCTGGCCCCCCGCAACGGCAACACCGGCGACCCGGGCCGCTTCGGTGGCCGGCCCAGCGGCATCGGCCGGCTGCTGGAGGAGGTCGCCTCGACCGGTCGTACGCCCGAGTTGGACGACCGCCAGCGGCGCCGCGCCCTCGACGAACTGCGGCACTGGCGGGCGGCCGTGCTGGTGCTGCCGGTGAGCCAGCCGCACTCCGAGCCGCTGCGCCAGACCGTCGAGCAACTCGTCGGTCCGGCACGCCAGGAACTGGACGTCTGGGTCTGGGACGTACGGGCGTTGACCGACCGCTGACCGCTCACGCCCGGTCGCGGACGTCCCAGAGCCAGACGTCGTCGACCCGCTGCGGCTCGCCGAGCAGGGCGGTCATCAACTCGCGCAGCACGGCCTCCTTGGGGTGGGCGCCGAGGACCACCACGGAGGCCCGCCAGAAGCGCAGATCCTCGACCGCCCGCCGGCGGTCCTCCTCGGTCAGTTCCGGCAGCTCACCGGTGTCCATGCTGCGGTAGATCAGGGTGCTGGTGGGCCGGTTGGGGGCCCCGAAGACCCCCTCACCGTCCAGGTTGGGACCGATGAAGTAGCCGGCCGGGATCGGGAACTGGTGCTGGGCCAGCGCGCTCCACCTCAGGGTGGACAGTCCGTGCACGTTGCTGGGGATCGGCACCGGCACCAGGGTCCTGCCCTGCGGCACGTACGGCCGCCAGGCGCCGGAGGTGACGAAGGTCGGCGGCGGATCGACCGGCTTGGCCGGCAGCGGGGTGGGGATCAGCGGCAGCACCGCCAGGGTGATCGCGGTGTACCCGAGGGCCTGCTGCCAGCGCGGTCGCCGCCACCACGCCACACCTGCCGGCTGCGGGGCGCGGGGGGCCGGCACCGGCGGCCGGTTCCGACCGGAGACCGCCTCCCAGGCCAGCGCGAGCAGGACGCCGAGAGCGGCCGTGGTCACCAGGGTCAGCCGGGTAGGCATCATCATCTCGACCAGCGGCAGGTCCTCCGGGATGTAGGACCAGGGTCCGGGGATCCCGGTCAGCTCGCCGTTGAACCGGATCTCCGGGCCGAGCGAGGCCACGGAGAAGACCACCACCAGCACCGCCAGGATCCGGGCTACCAGCGACCGGCGTACCAGCAGCGCCAGGGCCACCACGGACACCAGCACCAGCGGCCAGCCGAACCAGGTGTTCTGCTCGGTCATCCCGATGGTCTTCTCCACCGCCTCGGTGCCGGCGATGGTGTCGCGGGGGAAGGTGACGAAGGCGACGATGTCCTCGCCCCAACTGTGGAACACCCCGCCCTGCAACCCCCGGTAGGACTGCGGGCCGTTGAACTGGAACCAGATCGGGTACGCCGTCAGCAGCAGAGCCAGCCCGCCGCCGAGGCCCAGCCCGGCGGCGAAGGTGCCGGCCCGCTGCCGCGCCGCGCGGGGCCGCATGATCGCGTACGCGATCACGATGACCAGGCAGGCCATCGCGGTGAGCAGCAGCATCTCCTCGTTGAGGAAGATCTGGTACGCCACCAGCAGTCCCAGTATCAGCCCGTTGCGCCGCCACCGGCCCGGCTCGGCCAGCCGGAACACCCGCACCACGATCAGCGGGAGCAGGAAGTTGGAGACGAAGTTGGGCTGGCCGTTGGCGTGGTGCACGATGCCCGGGGCGAAGCCGAGGAACCCGCCGCCGATGAAGGCCGCCGCCCGCGAGCGCACCAGGTGCCGCGACAGCATCCAGTACGCGGTGCCGGCCGTGGCGGCCAGCGCAGCGCCCAGGTAGAGCGCGTACACCACCTGGGGGCCGAGCAGCCAGGTCAGCGGGGCCAACGGCAGGGTCACCCCGAGCAGCGAGGTGTTGGCCATCATGTTCACCCCGTCCGGGGCGTTCTGCTGCGTGCTGAACAGCGGGTTCTCCAGGTTGCGCACCGAGTACGCGCCGTGCGAGAACAGCCACTCGAACCAACTGTGGTCGGTGGGCAGATGCGAGGAGACCCGGTTGTTGACGTCCACCCAGTAGTTGAGGCACACGAGAACGCCGAGCAGCACGTAGGCTCCGAGGGCCACCATGTCGACCCGGGCCGGTCGTCGACGGGGCCGCCGTGTCGATGATTGCGCCTCGACGGTCGGGGAGACGGGATTCAGCGAAGGATCTACCACCGGCACAGCCACGACGGGCCATCGTACAGGCGGCGTCTGGGCCTTTAACGGCCATAGGGTGCGTACCGGATAGGGGCAGGAGGACGACCGTGGCGGTGATCGATCTCGGTGACCGGACCGATCGGATCGATCCCCGGCGCCGACATAGGATCGTCCCTTCCCGGTGGCTTCTGGTGCCGGTGGCGCTGGTCGTGCTGCTGGCCCTGACCAGTGCCGTGCCGCCGGCCCGGCGGATGCAGGCGATCCTGCCGTCCTCCCTGGCCGCCGAGGTGATCCTTCCCGGCGGCGGTCAGATCCTCGCCGTGGCGCCGGCGACCGCGGGCGCCGAGGGTGGCCAGGAGTTGCTCGCCTATCAGCCGCCGGCGCGGGCCACCGGCTCACTCCAGCAGCTCACCCCACTGTGGCGGCGGCCCCTCGGTGTCGTCGAGCCGGTGAGGGTCGAGCGGGTGAACGACTCCACGTTGGTCATCTCCGTGTTCGACTCCGCCGAAGGAGCGCAGAGCCTGCTGCTGGACAGCCGCACCGGAGAGCTCCGCTGGCGGCGACCGGGGATGGTAGTACTGGTGGAGCCGGATCGGGTCATCCTGCGCTCCCACGACTCGCAGGGTCTGGACCAGCTCACCACCCTTGAGGTGGCCAGTGGCCGGGAACTGTGGTCGGTGCCCTCCGCCCGGGCGGTCTGGCCGCTGTACCACCTGGCAGCGCCGGTGATCGACGTCGTCGCGGTGGCCAAGGTGAGTGGCGAGATCGAGGTGCTGAACGCGCGGACCGGCGCCCTGCGCGGTCGCCTCCCGGCCGCCCCGGACGACCCGGCGAATCCGGTGAGCCATCGGTACCCGATGGTCGCCGGTGATCTCCTGCTGGCCTGGAATCCATCGGCGGTGACCGCGTACGACCTCGACGATCTGGTCCGGCGTTGGCACATCGAACTGCCGTCGCTCGAGTGGATCTACCAGTGTGGGGCGCTGCTCTGTGCGCCGAGTGGCCGGTCCCGCGTGCATCTGCTGGATCCGGTGGCCGGAGCCGTCCGGTGGACCGTCGAGGACGACGTCGAGGTGCTGCGAGCCGGGGACCGACGGGCCCTGGCGGCCGACCACCGGCAAGGCAACCTCAGCGTGGTGACCTTCGACGCGGAGACGGGGCAGCGGGCGACCGCCGAGGGCAGCTGGGATCTGGTGCAGGACTTCGGCAACGCCCCGCACCTGCTCGGCACCCGGGCCGTCCCCGAGGTGGGCGCGGTGCTGGCCCGGCTCGATCCGGAGACCGGGCAGCCACGCCGCATCGACCTGCTGCCCGGCGCGGTCGGGAACTGCCGGTACCGGGATGATCTGATCCTGTGTCGGCGCCGGGACGGCAACTTCGGACTGTGGCAGCTACCCGACTGACCGCAGGTGCCCGGCGGGTCGGCTGCCTGCGTCGCCCGGCAGGTGAGTGGTGGAGGGGACGAGCGTGACGGTGATCGACCTCGGTGTGATGACCGTGTCGGACGACCCGCAGCCGCCACCCCGACGGCGTCGCCGTGGCACCCGGAACTGGCCGGTCGCGCTGATGGCCCTGGCTGCGCTGGTGACGCTCGCCAGTGCCGCACCCCCGGCCACCCGGGTGCATGCGACCGTGCCGGGTGGTCTGAGCGCTGATCTGTTCCTCACCGAGGAGCACATCTTCACGGTCACCCCGGCACGTGGGGTGACCGACGGCTCGCAGGAACTCACCGCGTACCCCCGGCCCCGGTGGGCCACCGCCACCCCGCAGCGCCTGGTCCCCCTGTGGCGGGTGCCGCTGCCGCCGGGGAGCCGGTTCTTCCGGGTGGAGACCCTCGACGACGGTGTGCTGTTCGCCCGGGTCCTGTCGGAGAATGTGGGCCTGACCAGCGAGACCATGCTGCTGGACGTGGCCACCGGGCAGCAGCGCTGGCACGCCACCGGGTTCGGTACCCCGGACGCCTCGGGGCGGGTGCTGCTGCACACGATGGCCCTTCAGGAGTCGACCACGCTGGCCTCGGTCGAGTCGGCCACCGGGAGCCGGTTGTGGTCCAGGACGATGCCCCCCTCGTTCGTGGAGCACCACCAGCGCGACGGTGTGATCGAGGCCTTGGTGGTGTCCACGAACGCCGGTGAGGTCGAGGTGCTGGACCCGGCCACCGGCCGACTCCGTGACCGGCTGCCCGCGGTCGACACCACTGGCTACCAGCAGGTGTCGGTGGTCGACGACCTGCTGGTGATAATCCGCAACTCGCGCACCATCACCGCCTACGAGATGGCTGGACTGGTGCCACGCTGGCAGAGCACCGTCTCGTTGGCGGACTACGTGACCCGCTGCGGCGCGCTGCTCTGCGCCCGGGCCAACCGGGGTGGCACCTATGTCCTCGACCCGGCGACCGGGAACCTGCGGTGGAGCACCAGCGAGGACCACGGCCTGCTGTGGGTGACCCAGGAGCGGGCCATCGCGCAGGTGGAGGGCCAGGGGCTGGTAGCCCTCGACGCGGCGACCGGGGAGGTGGTGACCGAGTACGGCGCCTGGGACACGGTCGCCGGCTACGAGCAGACCCCCTGGCTGCTAGGGATCCGACTGGTGCCCGAGGTGGGCGCGGTGCTGGCCCGGCTGGACCCGAGTCGGCCACAGCCCCGGCGCATCGACCTGCTCCCCGGTGTCACCAGCGACTGCCAGAGCCGGTACGACCTGATCGCCTGCCGCCGGCAGGACGGCTCCTTCGGGGTGTGGACGCTGCCGGACTGAGCCGGGTGGGCCGACCCACCGCAGCGGGGGGTTGGGGTCGGCTTGGCCGTCGGCGCTAGGTTGTCGAGTTGTCGTCGCCGGGAAGGGGCTGGACATGCGGGTACTGGTGGTCGAGGACGAACGCCACCTCGCCGACGCGATCGCGCGGGGCCTGCGCAAGCGCGGCATGGCGGTGGATGTGGCCTACGACGGCGACAGCGGTCACGAGATGGCCTTCGTCACCCGCTACGACGTGGTGGTGCTCGACCGTGACCTGCCCGGGATGCACGGTGACCAGATCTGCGCCGAGCTGGCCACCTCCGGCGCCCTGACCCGGGTGCTGATGCTCACCGCCAGCGGCACGGTGGCCGACCGGGTCGAGGGGTTGCAGCTCGGTGCCGACGACTATCTGCCCAAGCCGTTCGCCTTCGACGAACTGGTCGCCCGGGTGCAGGCGCTGGGTCGGCGGGCCACCCCGGCGGCCCCGCCGGTGCTGGAACTGGCCGACCTGGTCGTCGACCCGGCCCGCCGTACGGCCACCCGGGGCGGGGCCCCGGTGGAGCTGACCAACAAGGAGTTCGGCGTCCTCTGCGAGCTGCTCAAGGCCCGAGGTGCGGTGGTGTCCAGCGAGGAACTGCTGGAACGGGTCTGGGACGCCAACACCGACCCCTTCACCACGATCGTCCGGGTCACCGTGATGACCCTGCGTCGTAAGCTCGGCGACCCGTCGCTGATCGAGACCGTGGTGGGGGCCGGCTACCGTACCGCCGAGGTGCCGGCATGACGGGCACCCCGCGGGAGGAGTTGCGCCCGCGCCTGCGACCCACCCTGCGGCTGCGGTTGACCCTGCTCAACGGGGTGCTGCTGGTGGGAGCGGGGGCCATCCTGGTGCTGCTGGCCTGGCTGCTGGTCCGCGATGCCCTGCGCCCCACGGACGAACTGCTGCCGGGCACCACCGTGCTGCTGGCCGACGGGCGTTCCATGGACGCCGCCGCCTGGCAGCGGCAACTGGTCGACTCCGCCTCCGGGGAACTGCTGGCCAAGGGGCTGGCCGCCCTGTTGGCGATCGGGACGGTCGGGGTGGTCGGGGCGTACGCGGTGGCCGGTCGGGCGTTGCGCCCCCTGCACCAGGTGACCGCGACCGCCCGGCGGCTCGGCGAGACCACCCTGGATCAGCGGATCAGCTACTCGGGCGCCAACGACGAGGTGGCCGAGCTGGCCGACACCTTCGACGAGATGCTGGACCGCATAGCGGCCGCCTTCGAGGCGCAGAAACGGTTCGTCGCCAACGCCTCGCACGAGCTGCGTACCCCCCTGGCCGTGATGCGTACCGAGATCGACGTGACCCTCAGTGACGACGAGGCGGATGCGGGCGAGTACCGCCGGATGGCCACCGTGGTGCGCGACGCCTCCGAGCGGGCCAACGGCCTGGTCGACGCGCTGCTGGTGCTGGCGCGCAGCGAGGCCCAGACCGGCCGCCGACTGGGTCGGCGTACCGAGTGTGACCTGGCCGCCGGCACCCTGAACGCCTTGTCGGCGGTACGCCGTGAGGTGGAGCGGATCAAGCTGGATGTGCAGACCTCCCTGGAACCGGCACCGGTGGTCGGTGATCCCGGCCTGCTGGACCGGTTGGCCGGCAACCTGATCGAGAACGCGGTCCGCTACAACCACCTGCACGGCCGACTCTGGGTCCGCACCGGCTCCGACGGGCAGCGGTCCTGGCTGGTGGTCGGCAACACCGGCTTCGAGGTGGATCAGGCGGACGTGCCGGGGCTGTTCGAACCCTTCCGGCGGGGTGGCCGGGAGCGGACCGGGGCCCGCGGGTCCGGGCTGGGCCTGTCCATCGTCCGGGCGGTCTGCGACGCCCACGGCGGCACGGTGACCGCGGTGGCGCAGCCCGGGGGCGGCCTGGAGGTGACCGTAAGCCTGCCGGCCGCCGACGCCGCGTCGACGGGGGAGAACCCCAGCCGGTGACCCTGCGCGAGCCGGGTGACCCGGTGGCGGTAATTCGGTTGATCTCGGTGAGAGATTGGGCCCATGACTTCCAGGGTGCGTTGGATCGATTTTGACTGTGCCGACCCGTTCGCCATGGCGACCTTCTGGGCCGAGGCTACCGGGATGCGGCACGATCCGGACAACAAGCCGGGGGAGCCGGAGTGCGCCCTGCTGTCCGGCACGGAGATCGCCGAGGGCGGGATGCTGTTCCAGCGGGTACCGGAGGGCAAGACGGCGAAGAACCGGGTACACCTGGATCTCCAACCGACCGACCGGACCCGCGACGAGGAGATCGACCGCCTGCTCGGCCTGGGTGCCGTACTGATCGACGATCAGCGTCGACCCGACGGCACCGGTTGGGCGGTCCTGGCCGACCCGGAGGGCAACGAGTTCTGCGTGGAGCGCAGCGCGGCCGAGCACTAGGCGTAACGGACGCCGGCTCACTGCCAGCCCTGGGTGAGGCGGGTGCTGGCCTGGAGGAGTTGCTCGGCGAGGAGGTCGGCGCGCCGCTCGTCGGTCCGGTGTGCGGGGGCGGAGATGGTGAGTGCGGCCACGGCGCCCCGGGTGGGATGGATCAGGGCCACCCCGACGGCGTACACACCGTCTACGCATTCTTCGAGGTTGGAGGCGTAGCCGCGGGCGCGTACGGCGTCGAGTTCTTTGATCAGTTGATCGGTCGTGGTGATCGTGGCGGAGGTCAGGGCGGCGAGGATGCGCGGATGCAGGGCCCGGATGTCCTTCGGGCGCAGCTGGGCGAGCAGGGCCTTGCCGCCGGCGGTGGTGTAGGCGGGTAGCCGGTCGCCGGTGCGGACCCCGACCCGGACGGTCTGGGTGCTCTCGACGCCGTCGAGGAAGACGATGCTGGCGCCCTGCAGGCCGATCAGGTTGACCGTCTCCCGGGTGGTCGCGGCCAGGTGTTCCATGTGGGGGCGGACAGCGGCGACGACGTCCCAGGGGGCCTGTCGGGTGGCGACCTCGTGTGCCGCCGGGCCGAGGCGGTAGCGGCGGGAGTCGTCCTGGCGGGCGAAGTCGTACTCCTTGAGGGTGGACAGCAGCCGGTGCGCGGTGGACGGGGCTACCTGGAGGTGTCGGCCCAGGTCCGCCACGCTGACGGACTCCTGGGCACCCAGATAGCGCAGGGCTCGTAGCGCGTTGCCCACCGACTCCATGTCCTTCCTCCCACCGCTCACCACCCGGACCAGCAGTATTTCGCACAGCGGAACCGTTGTCCCAGACCCTTCTGCAAGGCGGAAGATCCAGGTCTACTGGTCGGGGTCGACGGAGAGGAACTGTGCGGTGGCGAGCGTGCGGGATGTGACCTTCGAGCTGTTGCGGGCGCACGGCCTGACCACCATCTTCGGTAACCCGGGCTCCAACGAGCTGCCGTTCCTGGCCGGTCTCCCTGACGACTTCCGGTACCTCCTCGGCCTGCACGAGGGGGTGGTGCTGGCCATGGCCGACGGGTACGCCCAGGCCCGCCGGGGCCCGGCCCTGGTCAACCTGCACGCGGCAGCCGGCACCGGCAACGCGATGGGCCAGCTGACCAACTCGGTCTACTCGCACAGCCCACTGGTGGTCACCGCCGGGCAGCAGGTCCGCTCGACCGTCGGCCAAGAGGTGATGCTGGCCAACATGGACGCCGCCGCGCTGCCCCGGCCGCTGGTGAAGTGGAGCAGCGAGCCGTCCTTCGCCGAGGACGTGGGTAACCGAGTCCACCTCGACCACCGGTGCTTTCTGGGCGCAGGCGGACCTTCGCCGGCCCGGCAGCTACTACTTCCCGGCCTCCGGCGGCCTGGGTTTCGGGCTGCCAGCGGCCCTCGGGGTGCAGCTGGCCGACCCCGACCGGCAGGTCGTCGCCCTGGTCGGTGACGGGTCGGCCAACTACGGCATCACCGCGCTGTGGACCGCCGCCCGCTACCGCATCCCGGTCATCTTCGTCATCCTGCGCAACGGCACCTACGGCGCCCTGCGCTGGTTCGCCGGGGTGCTGGGGGCCGGGGAGACCCCGGGCCTGGACATCCCCGACATCGACTTCACCGCGCTGGCCGCCGGGTACGGCGTCACCGGCGTGGCGGTCTCCAGCCGTACGGCACTCGTCGAGGCGGTCACCGAGGCCCTCGGTGCCGGGGAACCCCGGCTCATCCAGGTCGACACCGACCTCACCACCCCCTGAACCGCTGAAAGGCAAGCCCATGTCCGCACCCCAGCCGTCCGCCCCGGTGCTCGGCCGCTTCCCCGACTTCCCACACGAGCAGGTGACCTTCTGCCAGGACCCGGAGACCGGGCTGCGGGCCATCATCGCCGTCCACGACAGCACCCTCGGCCCGGCCGTCGGGGGCACCCGGATGCACCCGTACGCCACCGAGGCCGAGGCGCTGACCGACGTGCTGCGACTGTCGCGGGGGATGACCTACAAGAACGCGGTCGCCGGTCTGCCCTGTGGCGGCGGCAAGGCCGTCATCATCGGCGACCCCGACACGGTCAAGTCCGAGGCGTTGTTGGAGACCTACGGACGTTTCGTGCAGAGCCTGGGCGGCCGCTACGTCACCGCCGGTGACGTGGGGATCAGCGCCGCCGACCTGGATGTGATCGGCCGGGGCACCGACCACGTCCTCGGCCGCACCACCACCGCCGGTGGGTACGGCGACAGCGGCCCGATGACCGCGTACGGTGCCTTCCACGCCCTGCGTGCCGCCGCTGCCGTCCGGTGGGGAACCGCCGACCTGGCCGGGCGTTCCGTCGGGGTCGAAGGGCTCGGCAAGGTCGGCTACGAGCTGGCCCGACTGCTGGTCGAGGCCGGTGCCGGAGTCACCGCCGCCGACCTCTCCGGGCCCGCCCGCGAACGCGCCCGACGGGATTTGCCCGCAGTCCTCCTGGCCGAGCGGGTCATCGACGCGCCGGTCGACATTTACGCCCCGTGCGCGCTCGGCGCCGTCCTCACCAGCGACTCGGTCCCGACGATCCGCGCCGCTGTCATCTGCGGCGCCGCCAACAACCAACTCGCCACCCCCGAGGTGGAGGAGCAGCTAGCCGAGCGCGACATCCTCTGGGTACCCGACTTCGTCGCCAGCGCCGGTGGGGTCACCATCGGTTGCGCCGAGTACCGGCGGATTCCTCTGGAGGAGGTGCCCGCCCAGGTTGCGAAGATCTTCGACACGGTGACCGAGGTGCTCGGCCTGGCCCGCGGACAGGGCATGCTGCCCGGCGCGGCAGCCGAAGACCTGGCCCACACCCGCATCCAGCAGGCCCGAACCGGCCTCAAGCCCGGCTACCTGCCCCGCTGAGTGACCCCCTTTCTGATCGACTCCGTTACGGCGTAACGGTGGTATCCGACCGGGCCGATCACCGCCATTACGGCGATACGGCGAGGCCGGCAGCCGTGCCCGACGGTCAGCCGGGGCATTCGGCCAGGTCCTTGAAGGTGAGTAGTTGGCGGCGGGCCATGATCAGGTCGCCGACGGCGAAGGCTGCCGCGTACACCCGATTGGTCTGCATGACGATCTTGAGTAGCAGTCGGGTGGTGCCGTCCTCCTGGGGCACCAGGAGGTAGGACAGGTAGGCGTTCATGATGGTCGCGGTCAGGTGCACTCCGGGCTCGACCGCGAGGATCCGGCCGCGCTGTCGCCCACCGGCGGTGGTGAAGGCCTCTCCTACCTGGGGATCCGCAAGGCCGACCAGCCGTCGAGGTGAGCGGCGGCCGAGATTGTCGATCCAGTCGTAGGAGTACGGCGCCAGCCGGATCTGGGCTATCCACGGCCACACCGCCGTCGGCGGCGCGTTCACCCGTACTCCTCGCCAGACCTGCATGGCGGGCGAGACGACGAAGTCGTCGCACGGATAGGCCCGCGCCATCTCGTGTTCGGTGACCCCCCACCGGTCACCGAACACGAGAAGCTCCTTCCCCTGTCGGCCCGACCCACAGGTCGGCTCCGACCCCCTCGGCAGTCGGCGGGCTCACACCGTCACCTCCGTGGGCCGCAGCGAGTCGACGGCGGCCTGGCTGCCCCCACTCAGGTCCATCCCCAGCGCCTGGAGCATCACCACCAACGCGCCGAGGGCCAGCGTGTCGCGCAGCTGCCGGGGCGCGGCGGTGGACAGCCGTCCCGCCTCGTCGAGAATCCCGCCGAGCAGGGCCCGGCAGCGGGCCGCGACCACCTCGTCGGAGCGGGCCACCGCGCAGGCCTGCAACCACAGGCCGGTGACGACGCCGTCGGCGATCAGGGCCCGGAAATCGGCCCGCATCGCCGGCAACGGGTCCTCCGGATGTTCGGCCGCCGCCCGCCGGAGCACCTGCCGGATGCGGGCCTCCAACTCGTCCAGACAGGCCAGGAAGAGGCCACGCTTGCTGCCGAACAGCCGGAAGACGTACGGCTGTGACACCCCCATCTGGTCGGCCACCTTCTGCATCGAGGCCGTCGTCAGACCGTTGTCGGCGAAGACCCGCATCCCGATGTCGACCGCATCCGTACGTCGTCGTGGCGCCGTGCTGCGCTGCGTTGCCATGTCAGGCAGCCTTACAGTAGTAACCACTTACATACAAGACTGTGATTGACTGGGATCGGCGACCGCGTACTCCCGACGGCGGCCCCTCCGCCGCTGCCGGTGCCGGCGTTCCTGCCCTGGCGGGTGGGGCGAGCAACCATGGAGGCCCGATGATCCCTGCGCTGATCGTGTTCGGCCTGCTGCTCGGGCGTTGGTGGCGCTCGGCACTCATCCTCGCCGCGCTGGGATGGCCGGTTCTGCTGGTCGCCAGCGCAGTGGAGGACGTCGGGCCGGGTCTGCTCGCCGCCGCCGGGCTCGCCGTGCTCAACACCGCCGTCGGCGTGCTGATCCATCAGGGTGTCCTGCTGGTGGTCCGGCGACGACGCACCTCCTGACCGCCGTCCGGCCGCGGAAACCGTCGCGTGGGCATCTGACCCCGCCCTTGCCGCAAGGGGGCCGCCAGAACGAGATCGCGGTGGCCGCCCAGACGGGCGACCACCGCGATCCGGTGTTCTCGGGTGGGTCAGCCGGCCAGGCTGGCCACTCCCGGCGGCAGGAACCGCTGGCCGGTCACCCGCTCGCTGGTGCCGGTCCGGTCCAGGTACGGCGTGACGCCGCCCAGGTGGAACGGCCAACCGGCACCGAGGATCATGCACAGGTCGACGTCCTGCGCCTGCGCCACGACACCCTCGTCGAGCATCAGCCGGATCTCCTGCGCCAGCGCGTCCAGCGCGTTGCGGCGTACCTCCTCCTCGGTGAGCGGCTGGTCACCGACCACCAGCAGCTTCGCCACCTCGGCGTTGATCTCGTCGTCGACGACGATCGGCTGACCGGAGTCCGCGATCCGCTTGAGGTTCTCGCTCAGGCCGAAGCGGTCCGGGAAGGCGGCGTGCAGGGTGCCGCCCACGTGGTACGCCACGGCCGGGCCGACCAGTTGGAGCAGGGCCAGCGGACGCATCGGCAGACCCAGCGGGTCCACCGCGCGGTTGGCCACCTCCAGCGGGGTGCCCGCGTCCACCGCGGCGAAGATCGACCCCAGGAAGCGGGTGAGCAGCCGGTTGACCACGAAGGCCGGGGCGTCCGCGACCAGCACGGAGGACTTCTTCAGCTGCTTGCCGACCGCGAAGGCGGTGGCCAGGGTGGCGTCGTCGGTCCGCTCGCCCCGGATGATCTCCAGCAGCGGCAGGACGGCCACCGGGTTGAAGAAGTGGAAGCCGACCACCCGCTCCGGGTGCTCCAGCTCTGCCGCCATCCCGGTGATGGACAGCGAGGAGGTGTTCGTCGCCAGCACCGCCTCCGGCTTGACAATCTTCTCCAGCTCGGCCCAGACCTGCTTCTTGACGTTCAGGTCCTCGAAGACGGCCTCGATGACGAAGTCACAGTCAGCAAACGAAGTGCGCTGGCCCGGGGTCGACGCGGCGAAGGCCTCTGCCTTTGGCGAGCCGCTGATCAGGCCGTACAGCTTGGCGGCCGTACCCTTGTCCATCCGGCCCTTGCTGACCTGCTTCTCGATCTGGGCGTGCACGTAGCCCACACCCTTGTCGACCCGGGCCTGGTCCAGGTCGGTCATGACGACCGGCACCTGGAGGCGGCGGGCGAACAGCAGCGCCAACTGGCTGGCCATCAGGCCGGCCCCGACGATGCCCACCTTGGTCACCGGGCGGGCCAGGCCCTTGTCCGGTGCCCCGGCCGGGCGCTTGGCCCGCCGCTGCACCAGGTCGAAGGCGTACAGGCCGCTGCGCAGCTCCTCGGAGAAGATCAGGTCGGCCAGGGCCTCGTCCTCGGCGGCGGTGCCGGTGGCGAAGTCGGCGTCCTTCGCCGTCTCCAGCAGGTCCAGCGCCTTGTACGCGGACGGGACCGCGCCGTGCAGCCGCTGGTCGAGGGTCTGCCGGGCGAAGTAGAGCACCCCGGCCCACATGTCCTTGTCGACCTCGGGCCGGGTCACGGTGACCTCGCCCCGGACCACTCCGGCGGCCCACTCCAGGGACCGCTCCACGAAGTCGGCCGGCTCCAGCAGCACATCGGCGATGCCCAGCTCAGCGGCCTGCTTGGGCTTGAGCATCTTGTTCTGCATCAGCGGGTTCTGGATGATCACCTGGGTGGCCGCCGGGATGCCGATCAGGTTCGGCAGCAGCTGGGTACCGCCCCAGCCCGGGATCAGCCCCAGGGAGACCTCTGGCAGCGCGAGCGCGGCGGCACCGGCGGACAGGGTCCGGTAGTGGCAGTGCAGGGCCAGTTCCAGGCCGCCGCCCATCGCCGCGCCGTTGACGAAGGCGAAGGTCGGGATCTGGCTGTCCTTGAGCCGGGCGAAGACCCGGTGGCCCAGCTGCCCGATGGCCAGGGCCTGCTCCCGGTCGGCCAGCAGCGGCAGGCTGGTGATGTCCGCGCCGACACAGAAGATGTACGGCTTGCCGGTGACCGCGATGAAGGCGGGCTCGGCGGCCAGGGCGGCGCTGATCGCCTCGTCCAGGCTGGCCAGTCCGCCGGGACCGAAGGTGTTCGGCTTGGTGTGGTCGAATCCGTTGTCGAGGGTGATCAGGGCGGCTGGGCGGTCCAGCCCGGGTACGTTCACCTGGCGCAGCAGGGCCCGGGTGACCACCTCGTTCGGTGCGGTGAGGCTCACAGTGCCTCCTTCGTTCGCGACTGCGGGGCTCGCAAGCTCACTCCTCGCGCTCACTTGTCTCCACCCTCCCAGTGCGGGTTCTCCCAGATCACGGTGCCGCCCATGCCGATGCCGATGCACATGGCGGTGAGGCCGTAGCGGACCTCCGGGTGCTCGGCGAACTGCCGGGCCAGCTGGGTCATCAGCCGTACGCCCGAGGAGGCCAGGGGGTGACCGATGGCGATCGCGCCGCCCCACTGGTTGACCCGCGGGTCGTCGTCGGCGATGCCGAAGTGGTCCAGGAAGGCGAGCACCTGCACGGCGAAGGCCTCGTTCAGCTCGAACAGGCCGATGTCGTCGATGGTCAGCCCGGCGATGCGCAGGGCCTTCTCCGTCGAGGGGATCGGGCCGACGCCCATCACCTCGGGCTCGACACCGACGAAGCCGTACGACACCAGGCGCATGGCGACCGGCAGGCCCAACTCGCGGGCGACGTCCTCGGCGACCAGCAGGCTGGCGGTGGCGCCGTCGTTCAGACCGGCGGCGTTGCCCGCGGTGACCTTGCCGTGCGGCCGGAAGGGGGTCTTGAGGCTGCCCAGCTTCTCCAGCGAGGTGTCGCGGGGGGCCTCGTCGGCCGTGGCCAGGCCCCAGCCGCCCTCCTCGTCCCGGATGGCCACCGGCACCAGGTCGTCCTGGAGCTTGCCGTTGGCGTACGCCTTGGCGGTCTTCTGCTGCGAGGCGAGCGCGAAGGCGTCCGTGCGCTCCTTGGTGATGTGCGGCAGCCGGTCGTGCAGGTTCTCCGCGGTGGCGCCCATGACCAGCGCGGACGGGTCGACGAGCTTCTCGGCGACGATGCGCGGGTTGGGGTCGACGCCCTCGCCCATCGGGTGGCGGCCCATGTGCTCGACACCGCCGGCGATCGCCACGTCGTACGCACCCACGGCGATGCCGCTGGCGACGGTGGTCACGGCGGTCATCGCCCCGGCGCACATCCGGTCGATGGCGAAGCCGGGGACGGTCTTGGGCAGGCCCGACAGCAGGGCGGCGGTACGGCCGATGGTCAGTCCCTGGTCACCGATCTGGGTGGTGGCGGCGATGGCCACCTCCTCGACCCGTTCCGGCGGCAGTTGCGGGTTGCGGCGCAGCAACTCACGGATGCATCGGATCACCAGGTCGTCGGCGCGGGTGTTGGCGTACATGCCACCCGCCTTACCGAAGGGGGTGCGGACGCCGTCGACGAAGACGACATCCCGAACTTCACGGGGCACTGGAGCCTCCTAGCCGGCACTGGCATTTCCCCGAATGCTACCCGTCAGTAACTATCCCCGCCCCACCCCTCCCTGTGGCCCAGCCCACACCGACCCCCGTCCCCAGCCCACCCGGCCCCTCGCCCTGTTGATCAAGAGGTTCGCGTCAGCCGTACGGCGTGTCGTTGACGCAAACCTCTTGATCAACAGGGGCAAAGAGTGCGGTCAGGTGGGGAGGAGGGCTTCGGCCAGGGCGGGGAGCAGGAGGGTGATCTGCCATTCGCGGGCATGCATGGCGCGCAGGGCCTCCGCCACCGTGGCCTCGGTGATCTCCTCCGGGGGTTGCCAGGCGAGCCGACGGATCGAGTCGGGGGAGATCAGATTCTCCGGCGGCAGATTGTGTTCACCGGCCACCCGCAGGACGACCTCACGGCTGCGGGCCAGCCGGGCGGCGGCGGCCGGATCCCGTTCGGCCCACCGGTGCGGCGGGGGTGGGCCCTCCACGGTCGGGGTCACCGGCAGGTCCTCGTCCGGCAACTGCCGGGCGTCCTCCAGCGCCGCCAGCCAGGTCCGAGCCAGTCGGCGTACCGACCGGCCACCGAACCCGGGCAGGGTGAGCAGGGTCTTCTCGTCCTTGGGGTCCAGCTCGGCCGCCGCCACGATGGCCGAGTCGGGCAGCACCCGGCCCGGCGCCGAGTCCCGGCGGGCCGCGATCTGGTCGCGGGCGTACCACAGGGACCGGACCCGGGCCTGCGCCCGCGCCCCGCGTACCCGGTGGATGCCGGAGGTGCGACGCCAGGGCTCGGCGCGTACCCGGGGTGGGCGGGTGCCGGCCTGCACCAGGGCGGCGAACTCCTCCGCCGCCCACTGCGACTTGCCCTGCCGGGTCAGCTCCGCGTCCAGGGCGTCGCGCAGATCGGTCAGCAGTTCCACATCCAGGGCGGCGTAGGTCAGCCAGGACTCCGGCAACGGGCGGCTGGACCAGTCCGCGGCCGAATGGTGCTTCTCCAGGCTGTAGCCGAGCAGTTGTTCGGTGAGGGCGGCCAGCCCCACCCGCTCGAACCCGGCCAGCCGGGCGGCCAACTCGGTGTCGAACAGCCGACGCGGGCGCAGCCCGAGCTCGGCGAGGCAGGGCAGATCCTGGTTGGCCGCGTGCAGCACCCACTCGGTGTCCGCGATCGCGGTGTCCAGAGCACTGAGGTCGGGCAGGGGCAGGGGGTCGATCAGGGCGGTACCGGCGCCGCTGCGCCGCAACTGCACGAGGTAGGCCCGCTGGCTGTAGCGGTAGCCCGAGGCGCGTTCGGCGTCCAGGGCCACCGGGCCGCTGCCGGCTGCGAATCGGGCCACCACCTCGGCCAGTTGCTCCGGCACGGTCACCGGTTCCGGGGTGCCCTCACGGGGTGCGGTCAGCGGCACGGACTCGCTGCCGGTGGGTTCGGTCCCCGCGTCCGACGGCTCCGGCCGCGCCGAAGGCGGGGTCTCGATGTCGTTTCCCGTACGGCTTGCGGCGGCCCGACGGCGCAGGGGTGGTTCGTCGGTCACCTGACAACCCTAGTGCGGAAGCGGAACACACCGCGCGCACCCGCCCCCGGCCGCGTGTCGACTCAGCCGACTCAGCCGACTCAGCCGACTCAGCCGGCCGCGGCGGCCCGGCGCTCCGGCAGGGCGGTCACCCCGGGTGGCGGCAGGCCGGCGGTGGAGGCCAGCAGGGTGCACCAGGCGTACAGGTGGGCGGTGAGATCGGCATCGGTAGGGGTCCACGAGGCGCGGATCTCGATGTCGGCGGTCGCCGGTGGGCCGGACAGCTCCCCGAACCGGTTCGACATCGTCTGGGTGATCGTCCCGCCGATCGCCCGGTGACCCGCCTGCTGGGCGTCGAGGGCGTCGGTGAGCCAGGTCCAGCCGACCCCCGGCAACAGGGGGTCCGCGGCCAGGTCGTTCTCCAACTCGGCCGTCACGTAGGTGACCAGGCGCAGGGTGCCCTGCCAGGCCTCGTGCCCGGCCGGGTCGTGCAGGAGGATCAGTCGCCCGGTGGCCACCTCCTCGCCGTCGCGCAGCACCGTGGCGGACAGCGCGAAGGCGTACGGCGCGAGTCGCTGGGGTGCGCCGACCTCCTCCAGGAGGATCTCCGGCCGGGGTGTCGCCGACCGGAGCCCGGCGACCGCGCGGGCGAAGGTGTCCGGAAGCGCGATCGGGGGGGGCATGTCCGCAGCCTAAGCCGCTGTCGGTCGCTGCGCCCGGACGGCGCGCCGACGATCACGAACCAGAGCCGCTGCCCCGGCCGTCCACGCCGCGCCGAGTTCATCGACAGTCATCGGTGGGCTGCCTTATTCAAACCAGCCAAACTCCGCGACCGCCCGATAGCGGTCATCCGGGGCGTGGCACGATTGCCGCGATGACCACCGACACCACGGGCGCCGCTGCCCGAGACGACGCCTCCCGCCCCGGCGGGCCCGCCGACTCGCCCTTCGTGCGGGCGTGTCGTCGTCTGCCCGTCCCACACACCCCGGTCTGGTTCATGCGCCAGGCCGGCCGGTCGCTGCCGGAGTACCGCGAGATCCGGGCCAACGTGGCGATGCTGGAGTCCTGCCGCCGCCCCGACCTGGTCACCGAGATCACCCTCCAGCCGGTACGCCGGCACGGGGTGGACGCGGCGATCCTGTTCAGCGACATCGTGGTCCCGGTCGCCGCCGCCGGGGTCGACCTGGACATCGTGCCGGGCACCGGACCGGTGGTGGCCGAGCCGGTGCGTACCGCCGCTGACGTGCAGCGGATCCGGCTGATCGACCGCGACGACGTCCCGTACGTCGACGAGGCGGTCCGGATGCTGGTCAAGGAGCTGGGCGACACCCCCCTGATCGGCTTCGCCGGTGCGCCGTTCACCCTGGCCAGCTACCTGGTGGAGGGCGGGCCGTCGCGGAACCACGTCAAGACCAAGGCCCTGATGTACGGCGACCCCGAGCTGTGGCACGCCCTGGCGGGCCGGCTGGCCGAGGTGACCCTGGCCTTCCTGCGGGTGCAGATCGCCGCCGGGGTCAGCGCGGTGCAGCTCTTCGACTCCTGGGCCGGGGCGCTCTCCGAGGCCGACTACCGCCGGTTCGTGCTGCCGCACTCGACCGCCGTGCTCTCCGGGCTGGCCGAGGCGGGGGTGCCCCGGATCCACTTCGGGGTGGGCACCGCCGAGCTGCTCGGCGCGATGGGTGAGGCCGGGGCCGACGTGGTCGGCGTGGACTGGCGTACCCCGTTGGACGTCGCGACCCGGCGGATCGGGCCCGACAAGGCCGTGCAGGGCAACCTGGATCCCTGCCTGCTGTTCGCCCCGTGGCCGGTCATCGAGGCCGAGGTGCGCCGCATCCTCGACCAGGGTCGGGCCGCGCCCGGGCACGTGTTCAACCTGGGGCACGGGGTGTTGCCGGAGACCGACCCGGAGGTGCTCACCCGGGTGGTCGCCCTGGTGCATGAACTGTCCGCCGAGGGGGCCTGACCGCCATGACGACGCGCTGGCGGGTGGCCGTGATCGGCGGCGGCATCGCCGGACTGGCCGCCGCGGTCCGGTTGCGCGACCAGGCACCCGCCGACACGGAGATCACCGTGTACGAGCAGTCCGGCCTGCTCGGCGGCAAGCTGCGTACCGGTGAGCTGGCCGGCGGGCCGGTGGAGTTCGGCGCGGAGTCCTTCCTGATGCGCGACCCGGCCGGCGGGGAGTCGGCGGCGGTACGCCTGATCCACCGCCTCGGGCTGGGGGAGCGGATCGTGCACCCCACCGTCGGGCAGGCCGCCCTGGCCGTCGACGGCGGGCTGCGGCCCATCCCCGGCGGGACCCTTGTCGGCGTACCCGGGGATCTGGACAAGGTGGCGACGGTGGCCCGGCCGACCCCGGAGGCCGACCGCGACGGTGGTGCTCCGCTGCTGGGTGCCACCGAGGACATCTCCGTCGGGGCACTGGTCCGGGCCCGGTTCGGCGACGAGGTGGTCGACCGGCTGGTCGACCCGATGCTCGGCGGTGTGTACGCCGGCCGGGCCGACGACCTCTCCCTGGTCACCACCATGCCCGCCCTGGCCCGGGCCGCCCGCACCAGCCACACCCTGCTGGATGCGGTCCGGACCGCGCAGGCCGCCGCACCCCGGGCCGTCGGCGAACCGGTCTTCGGCACCCTGGACGGCGGGCTGAGCACCCTGGTCGAGGCCGCGGCCACGGCCAGCGGGGCCACCATCCGCACCAACGCGGCCGTACGGGAGTTGATCCCCACCGACACCGGCTGGCGGCTGACGGTCGGACCGACCCGGGACCCGGAGCATGTCGAGGTCGACGCGGTGGTGCTGGCGGTACCGGCCCGGCCGGCGGCCCGACTGCTGACCGAGGTCGCCGAGGCGGTCGCGGGGAGCATCGGCGGACTGGACTACGCCAGCGTCGCACTGGTCACCCTGGCCCTGCCCGAGGCGACCCTGCCGCAGCTCTCCGGTTTCCTGGTGCCCAGCACCGAGGGACTACTGATCAAGGCCTCCACCTTCTTCACCACCAAGTGGGGGCACCTGCGTCGGGACGACGGGGTGGCCCTGGTCCGCGCCTCCGTGGGCCGCTACGGCGACGAGGCCCAACTCCAGCGCCCCGACGAGGACCTGGCCGCCACGGTGCACCGGGAGGCGTCCGCGGTGATCGGCACCCCGCTGCCCGCCCCGATCGCCGGGCATGTGCAGCGCTGGGGCGGTGCGCTGCCGCAGTACACCCCGGGCCACCTGGACCGGATCGCGGCCGCGCGGGCCCTCCTGCGGGCGGCGTATCCGACGTTGACCCTGGCCGGAGCGGGCTACGACGGGGTGGGCATCCCGGTCTGCATCCGCTCCGGCGAGACAGCGGCCGAGGAGATCATCACAGCATTGGGAGGATCGGCGAGATGACCGAGCAGAGCAACGCGGCCCGGCTGAAGGAACTCAACTCCACCATCCGCTACACCATGTGGTCGGTGTTCCGGGCCAGCGCACCGCTGCCCTCGCTGCGCGACAACGTCACCGGCGAGGTCGAGTCCCTGATCGAGGAGTTGGCCGGCAAGGATGTGGTGGTCCGGGGCACGTACGACGTGGCCGGGCTGCGCGCCGACGCCGACCTGATGATCTGGTGGCACTCCTCCTCCAGCGACGCCCTCCAGGACGCCTACCTGCGGTTCCGGCGTACCACCCTGGGGCGGGCGATGACCCCGGTCTGGTCGCAGATGGCCCTGCACCGGCCGGCCGAGTTCAACAAGAGCCACATCCCGGCCTTCCTCGCCGGTGAGCAGGCCCGCGCCTACCTGTGCGTCTACCCCTTCGTCCGCTCGTACGACTGGTACCTGCTGCCGGACGCCGAGCGGCGGGAACTGCTCGCCGAGCACGGCCAGATGGCCCGGGGCTACCCGGACGTACGCGCCAACACGGTGGCCTCCTTCGCCCTCGGCGACTACGAGTGGATGCTGGCCTTCGAGGCCGACGAACTGCACCGGATCGTGGACCTGATGCGGGACCTGCGTGCTTCCCGGGCCCGGCTGCACGTACGCGAGGAAGTGCCCTTCTACACCGGCCGCCGCCGCTCCATCGCCGACATCGTCACCGCCCTGGCCTGACGAGAAGGGGTCCCCTGCTGAGGTAGCAGGGGACCCCTTTTTCAACTCAGGGCGCCGGCACCCGGACGGGAGTCGAGGGCCGGCAGGCCCGGCCGGGCGGGGCCGCGTCCGAGGGAGAAGGGCGCGACCCCACCCGGGATCAGGTGGTGGCCGTACAGGTCAGCGTGGGTGCGCTGCTGGAGCCGGAGGCCAGGAAGCCGAAGGTGGTGCTGGCTCCCGCGCCGAGGCTGCCGTTGTAGCCGACGTTGGTGGCGGTCACCGTGGAGCCGCTGGAGCTGACGGTGGCATTCCATGCCTGGCTGATCTGCTGGCCGTTGGCGTACGTCCAGGTCACTCGCCAGCCGCGGATCGCCGCGTTGCCCGCGGTCACCTTCACCTCACCCTGGAAGCCACCGGACCAGGTGTTGGTCACCTGGTACGTCGCCGAGCAGGCACCCGCCGGCGGCGGGTTGCTGGGCGGCGGAGTGGACGGCGGGGGAGTGGTGGGCGGCGGGGTCGTGGGCGGGGGAGTGGTCGGCGGCGGCGTGGTGGGCGGCGGGTTGGTGCTGCCACCGAACTGCACGTCGCTGCAGTGGTAGTACGACTGGTCGAAGTGGCTGGCCTGCCAGATGGTGTAGATGATGTGCCGGCCGCTGCGACCCGGCGCGTTCACCGGGATCTCGATGGAGACGCCGTCGACCTCACGCTGCCACTGGGAGGCCGGGGTGTTGCCGATCTGCCCCACGAGCTCCAGGTCCGACCAGGCCAGGGGCTTGGTCAGCGCGTCGAATCCCTGCCGGGTCGCGTACACCCGGATGTAGTCGGCCCCGTGACTGGCCTGGTCGAAGAACTTCAGCCGGAAGCTGTTGGAGACCTGGGTGGTCCGCCAGGCGCCGACGGTGTCCAGGGCGTTGTACCGCCCACCCTCGGCGCGACCGCCCGAGCAGAGCTGGCCGTCCGGGATGGCCGCCTGGTGGTTGCCGCCAACGCCCTCACGGAACTGGCCGTTCCAGTTCCACATGGCCTGCGGGTTGGCCTGCCAGGCCTGCCAACACATCGGGTCCTCGGTGGCCATCCGAGGGTTCATGTGGTCGCCACCCCAGCGCTCCCAGCAGCTGTAGGCGCGGGCTCCGGGGTTGACAACCGAGCCGTGTGCGGAGGCGGAGTTGACCAGAGCGGTGGAGACGAGCAGGGTGGCGGCCGCCGCGGTGGCGAGCAGGCCGACCAGCCTAGCGGGTTTGAGCATTTTGGACATGGATGGAGCCCCCAGGGGGAGTCGTCGGATTGCGACATCGCCCGAACGCCCGGGAGTTGCCTCTCCCGCGCCGGTCCGCGTGGCACTGCGGTATAGCTCCGTGCGGAAGAATGGCACAAAACATCGCCAGCCGTCAATCGCCCTGGTTCAGGGTCAGGGGTCGCGGCGCATCGGGGTGTGCGGGATGCCGTCCTCGACATAGTCCGGGCCGCTGACCGTGAACCCGTGTCGGGCGTAGAAGTCGACCAGGTGGGACTGGGCCTCCAGCACGCACGGCCGGTCGCCGATCTCGGCCAGCGCCGCGGCCAGCAGCCGCCCGGCATGCCCGGCGCCGCGCGCCGAGGGGGCCACCACCACCCGACCGATCCGGGCCACCCCGTCGGGGTCGGCCAGAATCCGCAGGTACGCCAGGACGGCGCCGTCGCGCGCCAGCCAGAGGTGTCGGGTGCCGGGTTCGAGGTCCCGACCGTCGAGTTCCGGGTACGCGCACTCCTGCTCGACCACGAACACGTCGATGCGCAGCCGTACCAGGTCGTGGAAGGTGCGGGCGTCCAGGTCGGCGAAGCCGGCGATCCGGAGGTGCGTGCTCGGCATCGGCCCAGGTTAGAGCCTCGCCCGGCCCTTGCCCGTCGCGGGTCCCGGGGTGCTCGGGGGCGGCGGGCGGGTGCCGGTCAGGCGGGGCGGGCGCCTACCGCGTCGCGGATCTGGGCGCCGTGCTCGGCCTCGACCGCGCGGGCGCAGTGGCCGCAGCAGAAGAAGCGCCCGGACACCTCCACCCCGTGCCCGACGATCTTCACCTGGCAGTGTTCGCAGATCGGGGCCAGCTTGTGCGCGGCGCACTCGAAGCTGTCGAAGGTGTGCACGTCCCCGCTGACGGTGCGTACCTCGAAGGCCAACCAGTAGTCGTTTCCGCAGACCTCGCACGTCGCCACGACGCACATCCCTTCGCTAGCCGGTGTCCTGCCCAGGGTGCGGCAGGTCGCCGGCCGGCCCGGTGGGAACCAGCCTGCATCGCCCGTACGGGGCGGCGTGTCGCCGGTCGCCGGTGCGCCGTTGTACCCAGTGACCTGGCCGGAGGCGGCGGCCCGGCCGCCGCCTTTCGGTGGAGCACCCGAACCGGGAGGAACAATGATCAAGCGCAACCGGCTGTTCGGCAGTCAGACCCGGGTCACCTTCTGTCTCCCCCGGGACACCCCGCCCGGCACGGTCAGCGTGGTCGGGTCCTTCAACGACTGGCGGCCCGGTGAGCACGTGCTGGTGGCCCGGCGTGACGGCACTCGGACGGTGACCGTACGGCTGGGGCCGGGGCAGCACCGCTTCCGCTACCTGGCCAGCGGTGGGCTGTGGTTCGACGACGAGTCCGCCGACCGGCTCGACGACCATGGTGGCCTGCTGATGCTGTGAGCCCTTTTATTGATAGCAGTCTTTACTGTTAACAATGTTTAAATTATGTTGGTGGCACCTCACCAGGCAACACGCCGAAAAGGAGTGCCGCCATGCGTCGAAGACTCACCCTCGCCCTGGCCACGACCGGCGCCATGATCTCCACCCTGGCCGTCGCCACCCCGGCCCAGGCCCACGGTTACGTCTCGTCACCGCCCAGCCGGCAGGCCCTCTGCGCCCAGAACCGGGTGCCCGACTGCGGGCAGATCCGGTGGGAGCCGCAGAGTGTCGAAGGCCCCAAGGGGCTGCGTACCTGCCACGCCAACATCTCCCACTTCGCCGTCCTCAACGACGACAACCGGGGCTGGCCCGCCACCTCGGTCGGCACCACGGTCATCTTCACCTGGGTGAACACCGCGATGCACGCCACCCGCGACTGGGAGTACTTCATCGGCAACACCCGGGTCGCCGTGTTCAGCGGCGGCGGACGCCAGCCGGGCCCCACGGTCTCGCACAGCGTCAACCTGTCCGGCTACCCCGGTCGCCAGAAGGTGCTGGCCGTCTGGAACATCGCCGACACCGCCAACGCCTTCTACTCCTGCATCGATCTCCAGATCGGCGGTGGCGGCAACCCACCGCCCAGTCCGAGCCCGACCACCCCGGGCCCGACCAGCCCGCCGCCGTCGCCCACCCCGGCACCGACCACCACCCCGCCGGCCGGGGGCACTTGGACCGCAGGCCGGGCGTACGCCGTCGGCGACCAGGTCACCTACGGCGGGCGGGCGTACCGGTGCCGGCAGGCGCACACCGCGATCGCCGGTTGGGAGCCGCCGAACGTACCGGCGCTGTGGAGCCTGCTCTGAGCAGCGGCAGGTGCGGCCTTGACCGGCCGCGCCTGCCCTTCGCCCTGTTCCGGGCGGCGCTGGCCCTGACCCTTGTGCTGGCGCCCACCGGCTGTGGCGGCGGGTCGGCACCGCCGACCGCGACTTCGTCCGCCTCGGCGGCCGACACCGGTGGCCGGGCGGCGTCACCCACCCGCGACGCACCCGGTACCCCGACGGCCACCGACATGACCGGGGTGGACCTGCTGTACCTGTCGATGACGGCCGGGCACACCGAACAGACCCTGCGGATCGTCCGGCTGGTGCACGACCGGCTGACCGACCCGGAACTGCGTACCCTGGTCGCCGCCATCGAGGTGACCGAGGCCGAGGAACTGGCCACCGTACGCCGCTGGTTGGCGCAGGCCGGACGCAGCGCCCGCGCCGACGACCACACCGGCCACGGCGCCGGCCCGGACCAGTTGGCCCGGCTGCGCGACGCCGAGGACGGCGAGGTCGACAAGGTGTTGATCGAGGTGCTGTCTGCCCACCAGCGGGCCGCCGCCGACCTGGCCCGCGCCCACCTGGCGGCCGGCACCGAGCAGGGGGTACGCGACCTGGCCCGACGCATCGAGCAGTCCCGTACCGCCCAGGTAGCGATGCTGGCCGCCCACCCGGCAGCGGCCTGACCGGCTCAGGGGGTGCTGGGGTCCAGGCGAATCGACAGCGAGTTCACGCAGTGGCGGGTGTTCTTCGGGGTGAAGCCCTCGCCCCGGAAGACATGCCCCAGGTGGCTGTCGCAGCGGGCGCAGCGGATCTCCGTGCGCCGCATGCCCAGGGAGTTGTCCTCGATCTCCCTGATCGCACCCGGGATGGCGTCGTCGAAGCTCGGCCACCCGCAGTGCGAGTCGAACTTGGTGTCACTGGGGTACAACTCGGCACCGCAGGCCCGGCAGTGGTACATGCCGGGGGTCTTGGTGTCGACGTACTCGCCGGTCCAGGCGGGCTCCGTGCCGTGCTCGCGCAGCACCCGGAACTCCTCGGGGCTGAGCCGGACCCGCCACTCGTCCTCGGTGCGGGGCAGTTCACTGTCGGGAAGACTCACCCGTCAACGGTACGTCGAACGTCGGACCCATCGCATATGGTCGCGAAATGGCAGGCACGAAGGCGGCGGCCCAGGAGATCGAGGTCGCCGGACACACCGTACGGCTGTCCAGCCCGGACCGGGTGATCTTTCCGAAGCGGGGCTTCACCAAGGCCGACGTCTTCGGCTACTACCTGGCGGTGGGCGAGGGCATCCTGCGTGCCCTGCGCGAACGGCCGACCACCCTGCAACGCTTCCCGGACGGCATCGAGGGGGAGATGTTCTTCTCCAAGCGGGTGCCGACCCGGGGGGTGCCGCCCTGGGTGCGGACCAGCGAGATCACCTTCCCCAGTGGGCGTACGGCGGCGGAGCTCTGCCCGGCGGACCTGGCCCATGTGGCCTGGGCGGCGCAGATGGGCACTGTCGTGTTCCACCCGTGGCCGGTACGCGCCGCCGACCCGGACCGCCCCGACGAACTGCGGGTAGACCTCGACCCGCAGCCCGGCACCGACTTCGCCCACGCCGCCACCGCCGCCGCGGAGCTGCGGGCCATCCTCGACGAGCTGGGCGTGCCCGGCTGGCCGAAGACCTCCGGCGGGCGGGGGGTGCACGTCTACCTGCGAATCCAGCCACGGTGGACCTTCGTCGAGGTACGCCGGGCCACCATCGCCCTGGCCCGGGAGTTGGCCCGCCGCCGCCCCGACCTGGTCACCACCGCCTGGTGGAAGGAGGAACGCGGCGAACGGGTCTTCGTCGACTTCAACCAGATGGCCCGGGACCGCACCATCGCGTGTGCGTACTCGCTGCGAGCCAACGCCCGGGCCACGGTCTCCACCCCGGTCACCTGGGAGGAGTTGCCCCAGGTCGACCCGGACGACTTCGACCTGGGTACGGTCCCGCAGCGGCTGGCCGAGCAGGGCGACCCGCACGCCGGCATCGACGACACCGCGTGGGACATCACCCCGCTGCTGGAGTGGGCCGAGCGGGACGCCGCCGCCGGCGAGGGCGATCTGCCCTACCCCCCGGACCACCCGAAGATGCCGGGTGAACCGAAGCGGGTCCAACCCTCCAAGGACCGCGACCGCCCCCGCTGACTCGCCTTCCGCGTGGGCCTTTGAAGATCGCGCTCGATCCAGGATCGAGTTGCTTAAATTCGCTCCGAGGCCACTCGATCCCAGATCGAGCGCGATCTTGCGGAGCGCTCGGTGGCTCGGGGTGCGGTGAGGGGCTACGAGAGGCGGTCGGCCTTGATGGTCTCGACGAAGGACCGCCACTGGGTGGGGTCGAACAGCAGCACCGGCCCGGCGATGTCCTTGCTGTCCCGCACCCCCACGACACCACCAAGATCGCTGGTCACTTCGACACACTCACCCTCAGCGCTTCGGCTGCTTCTGCGCCACCGGGCGATGGTCAGGTCATTCATCGAAGCTTCTCTTTGAAGGTCCAGGATGATGGACGAGTAGGCGACGGATGCCGCGTGCGGCCCGCTGCCCAGCGGCAGCACTCGGACGGACGCTCGGCTGCTTCCGCGCGGGGCCCTTTTGAAGATCGCGCTCGATCCAGGATCGAGTGGCCTTGATTCGCTCCGAGACCACTCGATCCCAAATCGAGCGCGATCTTGCGGAGCGCCCGCGATCTTGCGGAGCGCGGAGGGGTGGCGCGGAGTGTGGTGGGTTGGGACTACGAGAGGTCGTCGGCCTTGATGGTCTCGACGAAGGACCGCCACTGGGTGGGGGCGAACAGCAGCACCGGTCCGGTGGTGTCCTTGCTGTCCCGAACCCCCACGACGCCACCAAGATCGTCGGCCACTTCGACACAGTTCCCCTGGTCGCTGCTGTAAGTGGCCTTGCGCCAAGTCGCACTGCGCAGGTCAGTCATGATGCTTCTCCTTGACTCGTCGCAGGAGCGAGCGGGATTCCTCGCTGTTCAGCGCTGTTGCGCTGAGTTGGTTCCACACCTCGGCGTACGCTCGGACCTCATCTGGACGATCAAGGTACAACGCGCCGGAGAGGCTTTCGTGGAAGACGGTAGTTGGTTCGGCTGATCGAGCCCCCTTGGCAGGGAAGTCCAGGATCACGAAACTGCCGGCGACGGCGGCACGGTTGAGGTTGCCGCCAAGTGGAGCGATTCTGACGGTCATATTGGGTGCCTCGCTGGCCTCGATCAGCTTGTCGATCTGCCGAGGCATGCCAGGCACGTCCTTGTGCAGAAGACCCTCGTCGAGGATCACGTCCAGCGTGGGCGCGGCCGGCCGCTGCCTGGTGAGAATGCGCTGTCGTTCCAGCCGCAACTCGACGATTTTTGCGACCTCGTCATCGGTGATGTTCGGTCGGCACTTCGCGACCGCTGTCGTGTAGTCGGGAGTCTGTAGCAGCCCAGGAACCAGGCTCTGCTCGTAGGTGCGGATGCGAGTCGCGGCGGACTCAAGCCCCACGTACAACTGGAACCATCGGGGGATCACGTCACCGTAGGCGTGATACCAACCCTTGCTCTTGGACTCCTTGGCGAGGCTGACCAGTACCTCTGACATCTCCGGCGAGGCGCCGTAGAGCCGGCACATCTGCTCGACGTCAAGTGCACGGATCGGAGTCTGCCCTGATTCGATCCGATACATCTTGGCCCGCGACCATTCAAGATCCGAGGCAGCGGCCTCCAAACCGATCCCGGCCTGCTCCCGGGTCTGGCGGAGTAGCCGTCCGAGTTCCCGTCGGGGCACCGTGGAGCCGACTTCGGCCATGGCCGTCCTCCCTGTCTCATGCCGACGCCTCACCGGGCTTGCCGCGAGACGGCCTGCGCGTCGGCAAACGAAAAGAGCATCTCCAGGTGACTGTCTCACGAGGAATGTTGCGCGATCGCTCGCGCCGCGCAGATTCTGGCTCCGGAAGGAGATTGGTCGCTGGCATTGGGAGGTTTCGGGGTGGGGCGGTGGAAGTGGTTTCAGCGCAAGGACGAACCGATTGACGTGGTGGAGGAGTCAACCTGCTCCGATGGGTCCGGTGAGTCTGCCGGGCGTGTCCCCACGGCGGCCCAGCCTGAGCGACGGACGACGACGAGGGTGGGGTTGCGCTCCAGCCGCCTGGTAGGGCGATGCGACCGGGGCGGCAGCCGGTGAGCGGGCCGCGAGGGCTGAAGCCCGTGGAGGTGACGGACCTGCCGGAGATCGAGGTGGTCAGCCAGCCGGTACTGCTGGTCCTGGCGACCGAGGACGACGGGCCGATCGGGTGGGCGGTCGTCCTGCCCGAAGGCGACTTCTGGCTGATCCGCAATGCCGCGCGGAGCCTGACCCACGGTTCGAGCCTGTCGGTCCTGACCAGCTTCTGGGCCAGCGTCCTCGACTGCGAGGTGGGACGTCCCCGGCTGGTCGACCCGCCGACCGGCGGCGGCGTCAGAGACTGAGCTTCATGCCCTCGTGGCTGGCCACGAAGCCGAGACCCAGGTAGAAGCGGTGTGCGTCGTGGCGACTCTTGTCGGTGGTGAGCTGCACCAGGGCGCAGCCACGCAGCCGCGCCTGCTCGATCGCCCAGGTCATCATCAGCCGACCCAGGCCCCGACCCCGCTGGTCGGAGCGAACCCGAACCGACTCGATCAGTTGCCGTTCGGCCCCGTGCCGACCGAGCCCGGGGATGTAGGTGAGCTGCATGCAGCCGACCACCTCGCCGTCGACCTCGGCGACCACTAGGTGGTTGCGCGGGTCGGCGGTGATGTCCGCAAACGCCTTCTCGTAGGTGGCGTCGACCTCTCCGACGTCCCGGGTACGTCCCAGCATGTCGTCGGCGAGCAGGTCGAGCACCGTAGGCAGGTCGGCCCGGATCGCCGTACGGAAGATCATGTCGTTCATTCAGTGAGGGTGACATACCTGCGGCGACCGGGCTGCGGCAGACCGAAGGGCCGACCCCGGCAGGGGGTCGACCCTTCGAGTGTTCGGTTGTCGGATCGTCAGGAGGCTGCGGAGTAACCGCGGGTGGCGATCCAGTTGGCGAGGGTGTCGACGTCCATCCGGTACGAGGCCTTGGCCGGGTCGGCCGAGTCGGCGATGGTCACGGTCTCGCCCTCGTCGTCGTATCCGGTGACGCTGACGTAGTGCCCGCCCTCGAAGCTGTGCACGCCGCCGTCGGTGTCGGTGGCGGTGCCGGCGATGTTGGCAACCACGGCACGGCCGTCGTCGACGGTCCGCACGATGTCCTCGCGCAGCTTGTCGGCATGCTTCTCGGCGGCCTTGGCGTCCCGGATCTCCACCGACTTGTAGACGTCCTTACCGGTCTCCTTGTTCAGCACCGGCGTGATGTCGTTGATGGAGTCGGTACCGGCCTCGGTGGTACCCATCCGCTTGGCCATGTCGTACACGTCGATGTTCTTGCCCTGCACGCTCAGCGCGTTACGGGCGGCGGCCGGGCCGCAGAAGTAGAAGTTGGGCTGGGCCTCGTAGCGCACGTCGAGCTGGCGCTCGTCGCTGGACTTGCGGTCGGCCTGCACCGAAGCGGCCGTGGCCGGCGCGGGGGCGGCGTAGGCGGCGACGGCGGGGCCGGCGATGCCACCGGCGGTGGCGGCGGCAGCGGCGACGGTCAGAGCGGTCTTACGCAGGATGGTGGTACGCATGATCGACTCACACCTTCCGTTCGGGGGTACGCAGCAGGAATCAACCCGGTTCGGGGTTCGCGGTGCTGCGGGGGGAAAGAGGAACGCCCGGCGGGGGTGCTCGGGCGTCCGGGGGATGTAACGATCCCGGGCGCCCCCACATTCCAGGGGTTCCGGGAGACCGCGTTGCGGGGCGGGGGAAGCCCTCGCGGTATGCCATGTACAACGACCCGCAGCCGAGCATCATTCCGCGCCGTCGGCTGATCGGGCCGGCCCGCAAACGGCCACGTACCGGACGGCAGGTCGGCGCCGGGCATGAAATCTCGGGCCTCGCCCGGAAGCGGCGGCATGCCGACGGGGGATCACAATGCCCGGATGACCGGTATCCGCCAAGCTGCGTCGATTGCGCTTGCACTGCTGGTGCTGGCCACGGCCACGAGTTGCACCGAAGCCGAACAGGACGAGTTGCCCGTCCGAGTGGCGCAGGTGCCGGCCGAGGTGCGTGGGCTCCCCCGAGAGACCCTCGGTGACGGCGCGGTGGCCCAAGCCGCCCGAGCTGGCAGAGGTAGGGCTGCGGCTAGCGGGCCGGGCAGCGCTTCCCTTCGGCCGGCACGGTCAGGTCGATCAGGTAGGCGTCGACGGCTTGGGTGATGCAGGCGGTCTGCGGGTACGCGGTGTGCCCCTCACCCTCCCAGGTGAGCAGCCGCCCCACCCCGAGCATCTCGGCCAGGGCCGGGGCCTGCTCGTACGGGGTCGCCGGGTCGCCGGTGGTGCCGATGATCAGGATGGGTGGGGCGCCGTCGGCGCGGCCGGTGGGGTAGGGGTCGCTGCCGCCCGGCCATTCGGTGCAGGAGATCAGGCCGGTGGCCAGGGCCGGGCCGAACAACGGGTACTGTCCTCGCCACTGGGACTGCAGTTGGCGGATGCGGTCCAGGTCGGGCCGTTCCTCCTCGTCGGCGCAGTTGATCGCCGTGTTGGCGTCGAAGAGGTTGGTGTAGTGGCCCCGGTCGTCGCGGTCGGCGTAATTGTCGGCCAGTTGGAACACCCCCTGCGGGTTGCCGCCCTCCAGTTGGTCGATGGCGCGGGCCAACTCCTGCCAGCCGCTCTCGGTGTAGAGGGAGGAGATGACCGCGTAGAAGACCCAGCCGGCGGTGGCTTCCCGGCCGTCGGCGGAACGGGCCGGGGACACCCGGGCCTTGTCGATCGCGGAGACGACCGCCGCCCGGGCGTCCGGGGCGATCGGGCAGCGGGCGGCGTTGGCAGCACACCACCGGTGGAAGTTGTCGAAGGCCCGCTCGAAGCCCTTGGCCTGGCTCTCCGAGCCCTCGATCAGACCCTGTCGGGGGTCGATCGCCCCGTCGAGTACCAGCGCCCGCACCCGGGTGGGGAACAGTTGGGCGTACGTGGCACCGAGCAGGGTGCCGTAGGAGTAGCCCAGGTAGGTGAGCTGGTCGTCGCCGACCGCCGCGCGGATCGCGTCCATGTCCCGGGCGGCCTGCTCGGTGCCGTACAGCGGGAGTTGGTCGCCGTACTTGTCGCCGCAGCTCCGGCCGATGCGGTCGGCGAGGTCGACCAGGCCGTCGAAGGACTCCTGGCTCTGCGGGTCGGGATCGGAGCCGAAGACGGCGTCCAGGTCGTCGTCGGAGATGCACTCCACCGGGCTGGACCGGGCCACCCCGCGAGGGTCGAAGCCGACGATGTCGAAGCGTTCCAGGATGCGGTCGGGCAGCCCGCCGTACCGCTCGCCGAAGGAGAGGTAGACGGCGGTGTCCACTCCGGAACCGCCGGGACCACCGGGGTTGACCAGCAGGGAACCGATCCGGTCGCGTTGGTTTTCGGAGCGGGCCCGGATCAGGGCGATCTCGAAGGTCTCTCCGGCACCGGGGCCGGTCGTGGCGCCACTGCCGCCGGCCCAGTCGCGGGGGACCCGGATGCGGGTGCATTCGTACCGGATGCCCGGTGCCCCTCGCCCGACCACCTCGTCGGCGACCTCCGGGCAGGCCTGCCAGGTCGGTGTCGTGCCCGGTGGGGCGGCCCTGCTGACGGTGTCGTCGTGCGGTGCCAGCGCCGGCAGGGTGCAACCGGCGGCGACCACCGCGGCGGCGACCAGACCGGCCAGGGTGAGCCGTCGACGGCGGATCGGTGCGGAAGTACGGGTCACGAGCGGGCCTCCGGGATCGGTGCGATCGTCAGGCTACGCCGAACCGGAAGCGGACCCCACCGTCACCGCCGGATCGCCGCGCAGGACCTGGTCCACGTCGAACCGGATCGGCCGCTCCAACTGGTCGTACCGGCAGGAGAGGGGGTCCCGGTCGGGCCGCCAGCGGACGAACCGCGCGGTGTGCCGGAACCGGTCACCCTCCATAGCGTCGTACGCCACCTCGACCACCAACTCCGGGCGCAGGGGCTCCCATTCCAGGTTCTTCGTGCCGGTCCACCGGCTGACCCCGCCCGGGATGCGTTGGCCGCGCTCGTGGTCGCCGTGCACCCAGGGGTGATCGTCTGCGACCTCGCGGTAGGGGGCCAGCTCCTCCAGCAGCTCGGCCCGGCGGGCCATGGTGAACGAGGCGCTCACTCCGATGTGGTGCAGCACCTGCGCGTCGTCGTAGAGCCCGAGCAGCAGGGAACCGACCACCGGCCCGGACTTGTGCCAGCGGAACCCGGCGACCACCACGTCTGCGGTGCGGGCGTGCTTGACCTTGAACATCAACCGCTTGCCCGGCTCGTAGGGCAGGTCGGCGGGTTTGGCGATCAGCCCGTCCAACCCGGCCCCCTCGAACACCTCGAACCAGCGGCGGGCGGTGTCGGCCTCGGTGGTGATCTGGGTGAGGTGCACCGGCGGACGCACCTTTGCCAGGGCCTGCTCCAGCCGGGCCCGCCGGGTCGGGTAGGGCACCTCCAGCAGGCTCTCGTCGTCGAGGGCGAGCAGGTCGAAGGCGACGAAGTCGGCCGGGGTGGTCTCGGCGAGCAGCTTCACCCGGGAGGCGGCCGGGTGGATGCGCTGGGCCAGCAGCTCGAAGTCGAGCCGGGGGGCGGCCTCCGGGCCGTCGCGGCGGATCACGATCAGCTCACCGTCGACCGCGCAGCGGTCCGGCAACTGCCGACGGGCCTGCTCGACCACCTCGGGGAAGTAGCGGGTCATCAGCTTGCCGCCCCGGCTGGCCAGCTCCACCTCGTCGCCGTCGCGGAAGATGATGCAGCGGAACCCGTCCCACTTGGGCTCGTAGGTCATCCCCGACCCGGTGGGGATCGAGGCGACACTGCGGGCGAGCATCGGCTCCACCGGCGGATTGATCGGCAGGTCCACGGCGACAGTCAACCAGAACCCACCGACAACGGTGAGGCACATCACGGCGCACCGGCGGGCGGCGTGTCCGCCGCTGGGCTGTCCCAGCGCGCCTGGGAGATTCGGAGAACGGCAGGTCAGAGCTACTTTCGCGGGGTGTCGGAGTGGGTCTGCGGGTGCTGCGGACGGTGGCGGGTCAGCGTCGAGCTGATCCGGGGCCGGTACGTCTACCGGCTGACCCACCGCTACCCCAGCCGCTTCGGCGGCGGGGACAACGTGCTCGGCGAGGTGGCCACGGTGGCCGAGTTGGCGGCGCTGCTGCGCCAGTGGAGCCCGGTCGACCTGGCCGACCTGCACGAAGCCGCCTGAGACCCGGCTGGCAGCGGGGGTGACCGTCAGTAGCGGGCGAAGGAGCGGATCGGCATCCGGGGGCCGAACCTGGGGGCGTGGATGCCGGCCACCTCCAGCAGTCGGCAGACCCGGCCCCGGTGGCCCCGGAACGGCTCCAGCAACTCCAGCATCCGGGCGTCGTCCGCGCGGGCCTCGCCGGCCAGGGCCCAGGCCACCGTGTTCGGTACGTGGTAGTCGCCGACGCTCACCGCGTCCGGGTCGCCGTACGCCACCCGGACGACCTCGGCGGCCGTCCACGGGCCGATCCCGTTGATCGACAGCAGGGCACGGGTGGCCCTCGCCGAGTCCTCGCAGCGTTCCAGCCGGTCGGCGACGGCGGCGGCCCGGCGCAGGGTGTCGGTGCGGCGCTGCTCCACCCCGAAGGGGTGGAAGACCCAGTAGGGGGCGGCTGCCACGGCCCCCGGCTCGGGCGGCAGGAGCAGCGACACCGGTCCCGGTGCCGGCTCGGCGAAGTGGCGGACGGTGGCCGCGTACGCCCGGTAGGCCTCCTTGCCGGTGACCTTCTGCTCGAAGACGGCCCGCAGCACCCGGGGGAAGACCAGCCCGGTGGCGGGCATCCGCAGACCTGGGTGCTGGGCCGCCAGGCGGGCCACCACGGGGTGGGACCGGGCCAGGTCGGCGAAGCCGGTGAGGTCGTCGCGCAGCCCGGCGATCGCGTCGGCCTGCTCGACCAGCCAGCCGCCGCCGGGCCCGTACCCCTCGGCGCGCAACTCGTCGCCGGTGGCGTGCAGGGCCAGGGTGGCGGGCCCGACCGGGGTGCGCGCCGCCAGCCAGAAGGTGTCGCCGGTGATCCGGGCGCAGGGATCGTACGGGCTGAAGGTCAGTGGCCGGATCGAGGCGGCCAACCGGTAGCCGGACGGCGGGCGCAGGGTCCGGCCGGCGGTGGGTGCGGCTCCGGTCACGACCCCACTGTGCCACCTCACCGGCGCCCGGGGCACCGCCGGACCCGGCTCTGGTCGGCGCCCCGGACACCGCCGGCCCGACTTCGATCGGCGCTCCGGACCCTTCTCGGTCACCGTCCGTTCATCGCGGGGCCCACCGAACGGTCAGGAATCATCGGGCAAATACCTCCATTTGCTGATGTAACTGACCTCACACCGAGACACGATCAATATGGAAAGGTTTGATTCCTCACCTGTAAGTGAAGTGCGCTGTTAGGGTCCGACCAGCGCGGCATCCGCCCGGCCGACATAGCAGCCGGTGCATGTCGGATGGCTGGCCACGAGGTCACCCCGATGAGGTCAGACCTGCCGCGGGTCACGGGGAATCTGCTCAGGAGGTGCCGGGATGGCTGCTGGCGCGATCGTTCGGTCGGGGTGTTTCAGAACCGTCGTCACGCCGTACGGGCGGCACCTTTGAGGTGGGGTGGCCCCAGGTGGCTGAACCGAGCGTGACGATCCGATGATCGCGCTGCGTGTCTACCGTCTCCTGCCGCCGGGCGTCCGGCGTCACCTGTTGCGGCTGCTCCCGGAGCAGCACCGGCTCGGCATCGTGCGTACCCTCACCCGCCCTCGCGGCGGGGAGACCCTGCACCCGATCGGCGCCCGAGTGCTGGTCAGCGACGACGGGGTCCGCGCCGAGGCCGAGGTCGTCGCCGCGGCGACCCCCCTTCAGATGTGGCACCGCAACCTGACCGCGGTGACCTCCACTCTGGAGTCCGCCGGGATCGAATACCACTGTGTACGCCACGACGACTACCTGCGTAGCTCGGTGGCGGTGCTGGACGATCAGCGGGAGGCGGTGCGGCGGTTGGTCGACTCCGCACCGCTGCTGTCCGGAGCCCAGGTCCGGGTGGTCGAGGTACGGCCGGACCGGGACCAGCCGGACCTGGAGCCGACCGAGGTGATCCAGGTGTGGTTCCCGGTGACGGACATGCGGGCGGGGGTGGTGCTCGGCGCGCAGTTCGCCTGCGAGATCGAGATGTGGACCCGGGTCGGTGACCTGGTACGGGCACCCCGGCACAACGCCGTGATCGACGAGGCTCCGGCCCAGGCGCAACCGGTGCGGGTCGCCGCCGCCCTGCTCAGCCACTTCGTGCCCGAGGCCGACGACCACACCTACGGCACCCGTCGTGACCTGGCCGTACGCGCCCCGGACCGGGTCAGCTTCCCGATCGACGCGGTCTACACCTGGGTGGACGGCGCGGACCCGGAATGGCGGGAGCGCAAGCAGGCGGCGATGGGTACCCCGGACGCCGCCCTGCACGCGATCGCCGCCAACACCTCGCGCTACCACAACCGCGACGAACTGCGGTACTCCATGCGCTCGCTGCACAGCTTCGCCCCCTGGCTGAGGAAGATCTTCGTGGTCACGGACAGCCAGTTGCCGAGCTGGCTGGACCCCGACCATCCGATGGTCACGGTCGTGTCGCATGCGGACCTCTTCGCCGACCTGGACGGCCTGTCCTCGTTCAACTCGCACGCCATCGAGTCCCGGCTACACCGCATCGAGGGCCTGGCGGAGCACTTCCTCTACCTCAACGACGACGTCTTCCTGGGTCGGCCGCTGCTGCCCACCCACTTCTTCCACGCCAACGGGATCGCCAAGTTCTTCCCCTCTCCGGCGCAGTTCGGGCTCGGCGAGGCCACCCCCGGTGACCTTCCGGTGAACGCCGCCGGGAAGAACAACCGGCGGCACATCCAGCGCCACTTCGGTGTGACCATCACGCAGAAGATGAAGCACACCCCCTTCGCCCTGCGGCGCAGCATCATGCAGCAGATCGAGGCGACCTTGCCGGCGGAGGTGACCGCCACGGCCCGGCACCGGTTCCGCGACCACCGGGATCTGTCGATCCCGTCCTCCCTGCACCAGTACTGGGCCTACCTGACCGCCCAGGCCGTCCCGGGGGAGATCGAGTACGAGTACGCCGACCTCGGCCACCCGGCGACGCCCGCCCGGCTGGCCGAACTGCTGGCCCACCGCGACCGTGACGTGTTCTGCCTGAACGACACCGACTCCGACCCCCGGACCTTCCAGGAGCAGGAACGGATGCTCGCCGAGGTCCTGCCCCGCTATCTGCCCTTCCCCGCGCCCTTCGAGCTGCCGGAGGAGGAGGTGGCCCGGCGGCGGGAGTTGGGCGCCAGTGCCCTGTGGCGGCAGTCCGCAGGTGTCGACCGGTACACCGGGCAGGTGGACGCCCAGACCACCCCCTCACTTCCGACGGCCCGCCAGGTGGACGCGGCCACCCTCCCGGCCCTGCGGGTCGGCCCCCGGTCGGACGCCCCCACCCTGCCCTCGACCCCCAGGGAATCACCGTGAACCTGACCTCCCCACCCCGGACGACCGACACGGTGCCCCCGGGGGGTGTCGATGTTCGTGAGGTGTTGGTGGACGGGCGTCGTCGGCGCGCTCATGTCCACCCCGACCTGACCCCCCTGCTCGCCCGCCGGCTCAATGTCGCCGCGGTGACCGGGGCCCTGGACGCGCACGGCGTGGACCATTTCCTGGTACGCGGGATGGACGACCGCACCCCGGTGATCGGGGTCAGCCAGCAGGACCGGACGGCCGTCCTGGGTGCCCTGGAGAAGCTCGGGGCCACCGCCGGCTGCTACCTCAGTCAGGTGCTGCCGAAGCCACCGGTCACCGCGGTGCTGCACGATGCCGAGGACCCGGCGGTCTGGGCCGACCTGCACACCGTCGAGGCGTTCAAGCTGACCTGGTTCCGGGCGGACCCGACGATGAAGCTGGTCCTCGGCCCGGTGTACGGATGCGAGATCGAGTTCTGGCAGCCGGACCGGGGGGCCGAGGTGCTGCGTGCCCCCAGGCGCAACCGGATGATGCCGGCGGTCTCGATGGCGGGGGTGCCGGTGCGGGTCGGCGAGCACCGCTTCACCCGCCTGGCGGCCGCGCGCGGCGCCGGCCCGGGTCTGCGTACCCGGCCGGAGTTCGACCACTCGCTGCCGGACGACATCGAGTTCCCGATCGATGTGGTCTACACCTGGGTGGACGGCGCGGATCCGGACTGGCAACGCCGGCGGGCCGAGATCAAGGGGGAGGCCTTTCACGCCGAGGCCGCCAGCGAGTCGCGCTACATCAACCGGGACGAGCTGAAGTACTCGCTGCGCTCACTGCACCTCAACGCGCCCTGGGTCCGCAACATCTACATCGTGACCGACCGGCAGCGCCCCGCCTGGCTCGATCTGAGCCCGGGGAACATCTTCGTGGTCGACCACCAGGACATCTTCGCCGACCGAGCGGCCCTGCCGACCTTCAACTCGGTGGCCATCGAGACCCAGCTGCACAACATCGACGGCCTGGCCGAGCACTTCCTCTACCTCAATGACGACATGTTCTTCGGCCGGCCGCTGGCCCCGCAGACCTTCTTCCTGGCCAACGGCAACACCAAGTTCTTCCTGTCCCAGAACCGGGTCCCGGTCGGTCCGATCACCAACCTGGACACCCCGATCGACGCCATGATCAAGAACAATCGGCGGCTCATCGAGCAACGGTTCGGCCGGACCCTGACCCAGGGCAGCCAGCATGTGCCCTACCCGCTGCGGCGCAGCATCCTGGCCGAGATCCAGCGGGAGTTTCCGCAGGAACACGCCCGCACCGCGCACAGCCGGTTCCGCAGCGCCACCGACATCATCATCACCTACTCCCTGTACCACTACTACGCCTTCCTGACCGGTAGGGCCCTGCCCGGCCAGGTGAACTACGGGTACGTGCAGTTGGCGGTGCCGGATCTCGTCGCCCGACTCAAGCGGGCCGAGGCCCGGCGGGACTGGGATACCTTCTGCATCAACGACGCCTTCTCCACCTACGCCCAACTCCAGCAGCAGATGGCCGTCCTGGAGCCCTTCCTTCAGGCGTACTTCCCGGTGCCCAGCCCCTACGAGGCGGCGGACCAGCGGTGAAGTTCTCCTTCCTGGTGCACAACTTCTACGGGGTGGGCGGCACCAACCGAGCGGTGCTCAACCTGGCCACCGGCCTGGTCGAGGACGGCCACACCGTCGAGATCGCCTCGGTCTTCCGGCGAGTCGACCGGATGATGTTCGACGGCGACGACCGGATCACCGTGGTGCCGCTGGTCGACATCAGGCCACGGCGGCCGGACCGCTCCGACCCCCAACTGCGGGAACCCTCCACGGTGATCCCGACCCAGGAGGAGTTCCACCAGCAGTACAGCCGGCTGACCGACGAGCGGATGGTCCGCTACCTCAGGCACACCGACGCCGACGTGGTCGTGGGCACCCGACCGGGGCTCAACCTCGTCATCGCCAGGTACGCCCCGGAGCATGTGGTGCGGGTGGCCCAGGAACACATGACCCAGGACCTGATCCACGAGGCGGTCAAGGCCGACATCAGCCGGTACTACTCGCGCATCGACCTTGCGTACACCGTGTCCCAGGCGGACGCCGAGGCCTTCCGCACCGGCAACCCCGTCCCGTTCACCCAGGTCAAGGCCCTGGCCAACAGCGTGCCGGCCAGCTCGATTCCGCCGGCGGACGGGCGGAGCCGGATCGTCGTGGCGGCGGGCCGCCTGGAACCGCTCAAGCGGTACGACCAACTGATCCTGGCCTTCGGCCAGGCGGTCCGGGACTGCCCGGGTTGGACCCTGCGGATCTACGGGGACGGCGACCAGCGGCCGGGGCTGGCCCGGCTCATCCGTGAGCTGGGCCTGTACGGCCAGGTCCTGCTGATGGGGCGGCGCGAGGACATGGCCGCGGAGTGGGTCAAGGGCGCCATCGCCGCGGTCTCCTCGCAGCGGGAGTCCTTCGGCATGACGATCGTCGAGGCCATGCGACTGGGCCTGCCGGTGGTCAGCAGCGACTGCCCGGTCGGCCCCCGCGAGATCATCACCCACGGCGAGGACGGCCTGCTGGTACCCACGGACGACTTCGGGGCGTACGCCGATGCGCTGCGGGTTCTGATGCACAACGACGAGCTGCGCATCCGGATGGGCCGGATGGCGGTGACCCACTCCGCCCGCTTCGATCCGGTGCACCTGGCCGCCCAGTTCGCCCGGGACTGCGCCCAGGTGCTAGCGGTCCGCCGCAGCCAGGTGCCCCGCCCCCGGCGGGTGGGACGCCGACCCCTGCCGACGGAGCCGACCCGCCGGGAGGCCGGGCTGGCCCGCGCCCTGGCCGATCCGGTGCTGCGGGGGATCGCCGGCAACGAACTGGCCCGACGGGCGAGCATGGGCGCTCTGCTGCGACTGACCCGGATACCCCGGGCCCGCAGCACCAGCACCCGGCTGCAATCCGCGATCAGACGCCGGATCTCGGAGACCCAGGAGGCACCGGTGGCGGACTGCCTGGTGTTGCCGGATCTGGGCCTGCGGGTGTCGGTGGACGGGACCACCGGTGCCGGCGAGGCGTGCGTGGTGCTGAGCAACCGGGACACCCGGGAGGTGCTCCGTACCCCTCTCGTGCCCTCCCCGGACGGGACGCGGGCGGAGGTCGCCCTCGACGCCGGGGCCCTGTCCGAGGGCCGCTGGAACCTCTTCCTGACCGAGGGGAACAAGGGTCGGCGTCGGTTGCGTCCCCAGCGGGTGGACTGCCGGGTGCTGTCCGGTGCCGCCGGTCCGCTGGGGGACCGGGCGGGCCTGTCGGCGCAGGTGCCGTACCAGACGGCGGACGGTTTCCTGGCGATCCGTAGCTGGGTGCGGGCCCGCCACGCCGAGGTACGCCGGATCGCGGTCGACGGCACGGCTGTAGCGGTCACCTTCACCTGGCACGGACCGGGGGTACCGGATCAGGCGGTGCTGCGCCGACGGGGGGATGTCCCGGAGTCGTTGAGCCTGCCGGTCGGGCCGGCCCCGCAGGGGCAGCTGAGCATGGTGGTGCCGTTGACCCCCCTGACCGACCTGCGGTTGGGCCGGTACGAGGACTGGGACGTCTATCTGCGGTGCGGCGCGGACGAGGTGCGGATGGGCCGGTTCGCCGACGACGTGGTCGACAAGAAGCGCGCGTACAGCTATCCGGAGATCGACCTGACCCAGCTGATCCCATTGGACCTGGTCGAGGAGGACCCGGCGCCGAGGTTGCGGGTCCGCCCCTACTACACCATCGACAGTGAACTCTCCTTCACGATCATCGACCGCCCCTAGCGCCCCCAGGATGCGCCCCCAGATCGCGCTCCCGGAGCGCCCGCACAGAGGAGCAAGGTAGCCGTGACCGAGCCGGGGCGAGCCGAGATCCCCAGAGCTGTCGCCGAACCCTCCGGGTTCGTGGAGGTCTATCGGCGGGTGCTCAGCCCGCAGACCCGGCGGGCCATCGCCAAGAAGGTGAGTCCCCGAGCCCGGCACCAACTGAAGCAGTGGGTGGCCCGGGCCGCCGAGGACACCCGGTCGGCGGGTCGTCGAGCCGAGCGGCTGGCCCGCCAACAGCCGGAACTGCTCTCCGGCGGTGACCGGGCGGCCGTCACCGCCGACCGGGCGCCCCGGATCGCCCTGGTGGCCGCCGACCTGACCCCCCTGCTGGCCCGGACCGAGAACCTGGCGGCGGTGACCGTGGCCCTGACGGAGGCCGGTGTCGACTTCTTCCGGGTCCGGGGCGGCTCCGAGAGGTCCTCCGTGGTCGGGGTGGACGTCGCCGACCGGGACCGGGTGTACGCCGCCCTGGCGGCGGCCTGCACGCGTACTCCCGGCTATGTCACCCAGGTGGGCTCCGGCGGCGAGCAACCGCCGGCCCCGGGATTCGAGCCCAGGGTGTGGAAGCGCCTGGCCGCGGCCGAGGTGCTCCGGCTGACCTGGTACCGGACGGATCCCCGACACCGGATGGTGCTGGGGCAGCAGTACGGGTGCGAGGTGGAGTTCTGGACCCGCCGGGGAAACACCCTGGTGGCCCCCCGCCCCAATCCGGTGGCCGAGCAGGTAGACCCGGCGCAGCCGCCGGTCGTCGCCTCCGAGGCGCTGTTCACCAGGCTGCTGCCCCCGACCACCACGGCGACCGCCCGGACCAGGTCGCCGTTCGCCGGGCGACGCCCGGAGGATGTCACCTTCCCGATCGATGTGGTCTACACCTGGGTCGACGGCACCGACCCCGACTGGCTGCGGCGGCGGGCGGCGGCGACCGGGGTGCCGTACCACAGTGAGGCGGCCAACCCGGCCCGGTTCCTCAGCCGGGACGAGCTGCGCTACTCACTGCGTTCCCTGCACCTGTACGCGCCCTGGGTGCGCCAGGTTTACCTGGTCACCGACGATCAGGTGCCGCCCTGGTTGGACCGGTCCGCGCCCGGACTGCGGGTGGTAGGCCATCGGGAGATCTTCGCCGACCCGGAAGTGCTGCCCACCTACAACTCGCACGCCATCGAGAGCCAACTGCACCACATCGAGGGGCTGGCGGAACACTTCCTCTACTTCAACGACGACGTGTTCCTCGGCAGCGAGGTGCTGCCCTCGGACTTCTTCCTGGCCAACGGCATCTCCCGGTACTTCCCCTCGCCGGCCCTGGTGCCGCCGGGCACGGCGACCGCCGAGGACATCCCCTCGTCGGCGGCCGGAAAGAACAACCGGGCCCTGATCGCCGAGCGGTTCGGGACCGTGCTGACCCAGAAGATGAAGCACATGCCCCACGCCCTGCGGCGCAGTGTGCTGTACGAGATCGAGGAGGCCTTCCCCGCCGCCCACCGGCAGACGGCCGGGAGTCGTTTCCGCAGCATGACGGACATCTCGATCGCCTCGTCGCTGCATCACTACTACGCCTTCCACACCGGGCGGGCCGTGCCGGGGAACCTGCGGTACACCATCGCGGAGCTGTCCGATCCGGGCACCCCGGGACGGCTGGCGCACCTGCTGGCCCGGCGGGACCGGCATGTCTTCTGCCTGAACGACGCCTTCTCCACGGAGGAGGATCTGGCCGCTCAACTGGCGGTCGTCACGCCCTTCCTGGACACCTACCTCCCGGTCCCCAGCCCCTGGGAGCGGGCCTGACGGACGACGATGGCCGACCGCAGTTGCTGCGGCCGGCCATCGGAGGAACCTCAGGGTCAGTAGTCGTAGTCCGAGTCGGAGCCGCCCGACTTGGTCTTCGACGGCGGCTCTACCGCCTTCGGGGTGCCCTTGGGCAGGCACTCCAGGTTCTTGCTGCCGTCCGGGTTGACCACGAACCAGGTGCCGCCGACCCCCTGGCCCTTCCACTGGCCCGGCTTCTTGTCACCGATGTAGGTGTAGAGGGGCCAACCGTCCAGGGTGATCTGACGGGTGCCGTCGGGGCGGGTGATGGTGCCGACCGCGTCGTCGGAGACCCCCTTGAGCTTCGGGTTGCCGTCGGTCAGCGCCGGGGGCCACACCTCGGCGCACTGGTCCTCGCAGTTGGTCGTCGGCGGGTCGTTGCTGTCCCGGTCGAAGCGGTACAGCAGGAACCCGTCCTGGTTGACGACCGCGCTGCCCATCCGGGGGAACTTCTTGCCGGTCAGACTCTCGGTCAGTTCGACACCCTCGGGCAGCGGGGCATCGTTCTCGTTCTCCGCACCCGGCGAGGCCGAGGTGCCCGGTTCGGGACTGGCCCCGGGGTCCGCGCTGATCTCCGGCTCCGGGGTCGCCGAGGAGTCGGCCGCAGCGACGGCGACCGGTTCCGCCGCGCCGGGGTCCGCTCCGTTGTAGCCCGCGGGCGCGCAGGCCGTAAGTGCGACCATGGCGCTCGCGACAACGACGGTCCGCTTCATCTTTGCCACGTGCCCTCCTCATACTTGACAAGTCACCGGGAAGTACGGGAAACAGTGCTGTCAAGGTTGAAAGCAGAACGGTGGCTCATTTCACAGCCCATCGATTGAACCGGAATCGACGGCTGTCCGTGCAGGGGTGGACGTGCGAAGGCCCGCCTCGATCGAGGCGGGCCTTCGCGCGATCTCCGGGCGCTCAGCCAGCGGGCACCGTGACCAGGGTCTTGCCCACTCCCTTGCCGTCGACCTCCTGCACCTGGAAGTGCTTGACCTCGTCCAATGTGGAGGAGGTGGCGGCGGACAGGGTCAGCGGTTGGGGATTGCTGTTGGTGCCGTAGCCGCCCTGCGGGACCGACCAACTGGAGATGACCTCGGTGCTGGCGTCCCGGCGTACCACCACCAGACGGCACTCCCGGGGACCGGGCAGCCGACCCAGGGTGAAGTTGATGTTGGTGCCGAAATCCTTCGCGGCCAGGAAGAAGGTGGCCGTGACCCCGGTGGTCGGGTCGGTGGCGTCGACCTGCTTGCCCTCCTGCTTGGTACCCCCGAATCCCGGGCCATCCGGGTTGCCCGGGCGGTTGGTCGGCACCTCCACCGGTCCGGAGGTCGGACCGGCGACCGGGGGTGCGGCACCACTGTCGGCCAGATTGCTGAACACCACCCCGGTGATCCCACCGAGGACCACCACGGCCGCGGCGGTCGCGAGAATCTGCCGGAACCGTGCCTTGCGCCGGTGCGCCCGCATCGCCACCAGGGTCCGGTCCAGCAGGACCGGATTGGTGTGGGTCTGCTCCAGCGCCGTCACCGACTCCGCGTCGATGTCGGAGAGCAGCCCGACCACCGGCACCATCGACTCCAACTCGGCGGCGCACGCCCAGCAGGTTGCGAGGTGTTCCTCGAACCGTTCCATGTCCTGTTCGTCCAGCACGCCGAGCGCGTACGCGGCGACGTCCATGTGGTCAACTCGGCTCATTCCGTCACCCCCCTCTCCTGCAAGGCTGTGCGCAGGGCGCGCAGCGCGTAGTAGACCCGTGACTTGGCGGTGCCCAGGGGCAGACCGAGTTCCTCGGCCGCCTCTGGCACCGTACGCCCTCGGAAGTAGGTCGCCACCAGGATCTCCCGGTGCGATTGACTCAACGTGCGTAGTGCGTCGGCCACTGTCATCGAACGCAGCACCCGGTCGGTGTTGTCCGACTCGGCGAACGCGGTCAGGTCCCGGTCGTACGTCTCGGCCGGGCGGGCCTGTTCACTGCGGTGTTCGTCGATGGCGATGCGGCGGGCCACCGTAACCAACCAGGGACGCAACGAACCCTGTCCCTGGGTGCCCAGCCGGTGGGCGTTACGCCAGGCCCGCAGCAGTGTCTCCTGCACGATGTCCTCGGCCCGCTGCCGGTCACCACCGGTCAGTCGCATCACGAACATCAGCAGCGGACCGGCGTGCTCGGCGTACAGGGTGCGGATCAACTGGTCGGAGTGGGCGGCCTCGGTGGTCGTCGCCTGATGGCGGCCAGGGGCGGGGCGCGGCGTCACCGGGCTATTCTGGCGAGACCCCGCACGCGAGTCGACCCCGTTGGTGGTCGTGGTCGGCCGGGACTGGGACCGGGCAGACATCCAGTCCACCCGCACCCGTTCGCCGTGCCAACCGGCCGCCAGTGCGTGCATGCAGACCTCCGGTTGTCCATGGACAGAAGCCGTCCCCCCACGGGCATGGCTGCCGATTGATACGCACGGCCGGGCCGTACAGATCAACGTCGGACGGAAAAAATTCCCGCCGGGGGTGGGGTGGAGTCCGTGGCCTGCTCGTCGTGGACCACCGGGGCGCCCCCGACGAAGCGGTCGAGGTCGGTGCCGGCCAGCACCCGGCCGGGAAACCAGTCACCGGCGGCCCGGCGGGTCAACTCCGGTACCGGGGGCTCCTGAGCACCGGCGACCAGCACCAGGTTGCCGTAGCGGCGGCCCCGCAGCACCCCGGCGTCCGCGACCAGACAGGCCCGAGGCAACACGGTACGCACCGTGGCGACCTGCCCCCGGGCGTAGCGCAGGGGTGGGCCGTCGGCGAGATTGGCCAGGTACCAGCCGCCCGGTCGGAGCACCCGGGCCACCTCGGCGGCGTACTCCACAGAGGTCAGTCGGGCCGGGGTGCGGGCACCGGCGAACACGTCGGCGACCACCACGTCGTAGCTGCCCTCCCGGGTGCCGACCAACGCCGCCCGGGCATCGGCGACCCGCACCTTCAGGCGGGCGTCCGGCCGCCAGGGCAGGGCCCGGCGGATCAGGTCGACCAGGGCACCGTCCACCTCGACCACCCGCTGGGTGGAGCCGGGTCGGGTGGCGGCGACATAGCGGGGCAGGGTCAACGCCCCGCCGCCCAGGTGCAGCACCCGCAGGGGGGTGCCGGTCGGTGCGATCAGATCCAGTGCGGCGGCCAGCCGCCGGACGTACTCGAACTCCAGGTGGGTCGGATCGTCGAGGTCCACATGCGACTGTGGGGCCCCGTCCAGCGACAGGGTCCACGAGCCGGGGCGGTCCGGATCGGGGGTCAGCTCGGCCAACCCGGTGTCGACCTGTTCGGTGCGCCGGTCGGTGTCGCGGCGGCGGCCCATCAGCGGTTGGTCCGCGCGGCGGCGTTCAGGGCGCGGTGCAGCAGCCGGGCGTCACCCAATCGGGACCGCAGCAGCCGCTCCAGGCCGGCGATCGGCACCAGGTTCTGCGGGGCCCGGGGATCCTTGTAGGGGGTGGAGGCGAACCGGGGCAGGGTCACCAGCGACAGATCCGCCAGCCGTACCGCCTCGTCGATCTCCAGTTCGGCGGAGCATTCCATCCGGACGATGCCGGCCCAGGGGGCCCCGGGGGCCACCGGCAGCCGCAGATACCACGACCAGCCACCCCAGGCGGTGCCGAGGCGGAACACCGGCGACCGGTGGCCCGGTGCCAGCCCGGTGACCACGGCGGTGAGCCGGGCGTCGAGATACTGGCTGTGCTGGGTCTTGATGTACCCCAGGGTGCGCGGCAACTGCCGCCGGTTGCGCAGCGGCCCGTCCACCACCAGCAGATCCTCGTCCGTACGGGCGGCGTCGGAGACCTCCACCTCCAGGGCGGTCAGCGGCCCCTGCACGGCCGCCGGCAGCTTGGCCAACTCGCCCGTGCCGCTGACCCGGTGCACCGGGTAGCGGACGTTGCCGGCCACCACCTCGGCCGCCGAAGGGCTGGCCGTGAACAGCCCCCGGCCGACCTTCGCCCCGGCCAGTTGCGCCGCACCGCGCTCCAGGTCGCACCGCACCACCCCGGCGGCGTACGAGGCGGCCAGGCCGGGGTACGAGGTGCCGTCCTCCTCTGCCGTCCAGACGCTGGCGTCGATCCGGCGTACCCCGTCGACCAGCAGCACCACATGCGGGGCCCGCACCCCCGGGCGGGGGCCGATGGCCCGCCAGTCCACCGCGGGCAGTTCGGCGTCGGCGTCGACCTGGGCGCTGCTCGGCGCGGCCGGACCACCCGCGGAGGCCTCGAAGGAGGCCCCGTAGGCAGGATCCCAGGCGTCGACGAAGAACCGGGTCATGGTCGCCTCACCGGCCGGTCCGTTCCACCCGGGCCGAGCGGGCGTCCTTGCGTACCTCGAAACGCACCGGGATCCGCTCGGCCAACGCCGGTACGTGGGTGACCACCCCGACCATCCGGTCCCCCCGGGCGGCCAGGTTCTCCAGAGTGGCGGCGACCGTGTCCAGGGTGGCCGCGTCCAGGGTGCCGAAACCCTCGTCCAGCACGATCGACTCCAGGCTGGCCGCGGTGGTGGACATCCCGGCCAACTGTTCGGACAGGGCCAGCGCCAACGCCAGGGAAGCCTGGAAGGTCTCCCCGCCGGACAGGGTCCGCACCCCCCGCCGCAGGCCGGCATCGTGATGATCGACGACGAAGAACTCGCCCTTGTCGTGGACCAGGTCGTACTGGCCGCCGGAAAGCTCCCGAAGGATCCGGGAGGCGCCGTCGACCAGCAGGTCCAGGGCCTCGGCCAGCAGCCACCGTTCGAAGTTGTTGGCCCGTAGGTGCCCGGCCAGCGCCCGGGCCACCTGGGCCTCCCGCTCGTGCTCGGCCCGCTGCTCGCGTAGCTGCGCCGCCTGCTCGCGGCGCTCCACCAGCCGGCGCAGCTCGGCCTCGGCCCGCTCCACCGCCACGGTCGCGGCGCGGACCGGATCCTCCGGAGCGGGCAGCCCCGCCTCGGCGAAGATGCCCTCGATGCGCTCCGTCGCCGCCCGGGTGGCCGTCTCGGCGTCGGCGACCGATGCGGCCAGGCCCTCCCGCTGCGAGCGGCGGTCCCGGGCCTGCTGCCGCGCCCACTCCGACAGGGCGGTCCAGGCGGCGGCCAGGTCCTCCCGGTCGACCCCCGGAGGGCCGAAACGGGCCAACCCGTCGCGGGTGCCGTCGAAGTGCCGCCAGGCCGTACGCAGCCGCTCCTGGGCCGCCTCCAGGGTGCCCCGGGCCCGGCGGGCGGCGTCCCGACCGGCCCGTACCGCGGTGGCCGCCTCGTCCAGGGCGGCCCGTAGCCGGGTGTGTTCGGCCAGCCGTTCCCGCAGGGTCTGCGGGCTGGCCGCGTCGGCCAGGCGTTCGTCCAACGTGGACAGCCGGGCCCGTACCCCGTCGTGTTCGGCGCGGGCCCGCACCAGGACCCGGTCCAGTTCCCGGGCCGCCGTGTCGCGTTCGGCCACCAGCCGCTTGGCGACCTCGCTGGCCGTCCGGGCGGCCTTGCCGGCGGCCACCGCCCGGGCCACCGCCGACCCGGCCGGCATCGCCGGCACCCGGGCCACCACCTGCTCGCACACCGGGCAGGGGTCCCCGTCGCTCAGGTGCGCCCGCAGCGCCGCCGCCTGGTCGGCGGTCTTCGCCTCCTCGTGGGCCTGGAAGGCCGCCGCCAGCTCCGCCTCGGCTCGTTCGGCCTGCGCACCGGCCTGGGCCAGCGCCGTCACGGCCGCCTCGTGCCGCGCAGCGGCCTGCTCCACCGCCACCCGCAGCGCCTCGGCCTGCCCGGCCAACTGCTCCCGATCGGCGTAGGCCCCCAGCAGCAGCCGCAGGGTGCTCTCGTCGCCCAGGGCGGTCAGCTCGCCGCGCAGCTTCTCCTCACGCTCCTCGGCCAGCGAGACCTCGTCCACCGCGGCATCCGCCGCCGCCCGGGCGGCGGACACCGCCCGGGTCAGCTCGGCGGTGACCTCCGGGGCCCGGACCGCCTCCAGCAGGGCCAGGTCGGCGTCCAGGGCGGCCAGGGCCCGGGCCACCTCCCGGGCCGTGGCCCGCGCCCGCTCCAGCTCCGGTACGGCCTCGGTCACCGCCCCGGCCAGCTCGGTCATCCGCTCGACCTGCGCGGTGGCCTGTTCCAGGGTGGCCTCGTCGGTGTCGGCCAGCCCGGCTAGCAACTGGTCCAGAGCCTCCAGCTTCGCCTCGGCCTGCCCGGCCCGACCGGTGGCCAGCTTCTGCACCTCCTCGTACACCCCCAGGCCCAGCAGGTTGACCAGGATCTGCTGCCGGGTGGCCGGTCGGGCGTGCAGGAAGTCGGCGAACTGCCCCTGCGGCAGCACCACGCAACTGGTGAACTGCTCGTACGGCAGGCCGACCGCCGCCAGCACGGCGGACTCCATCTCGGCCGGGGTGCCGGCGACCACCTCGCCGAGATCCTCCGGGCTCAGCCCGGTGTCCAGCTTGGTGACGTCGAAGCCGTCCGGCATCAACTGCAACCCGGCATTGGCGGTCTTGACATTGCCCCGGCCGTCGCGACGCACCACCCGGGTAGCCACGTAACGGGCCCCGGCCGACTCGAAGACCAGCCGCACCCGGGCCTCCGTCGCCGAGGGGGCCAGCGCGTTACCCAGCCCCCGGGTGCCGCCCCAGCGGGGCACCGTGCCGTAGAGGGCGAAGCAGATCGCGTCGAGCACTGTCGACTTGCCGGAGCCGGTGGGACCGACCAGGGCGAAGAAGTCCGCGTCCGTGAAATCGATCGTGGTCTCGTCCCGGAACACCGTGAACCCGGCCAGGTCCAACCGCATCGGCCGCATCAGTGCTCCACCTGTTCGAGGAGTTCGTCGAAGAGGTCCCGGACCCCCTCGTCGGCGTGCCCCCGACTGTCCAGGTAGTCCGCGAACAGTTGGCGGGGGGTACGCCCGGCGCGCTGGGCGACCCGGGCGCCGCTGCCGGGCGCCGCCAGCAGCTCCGGGTCGATGCGGATCTCCAGGGCGCGGGGGAACAACTCCTGCACCTCCTCGCGCAGCCCGGCGCGGGGCTGCTCGCGTACGTACACCCGCAGCCAACCCTCCGGTGGGGTGATCCCGGCCAGCTGTTCCAGCGTGCCGCGTACGGTGTGCAGGGCGGTCGCCGCCGTCACCGGTACCTCCCGCACCTGCGCCGCCGTGGTCGCGCTGACCTCTACCAGGGTCACCGAGGGGACGTTCTCCTGCTCGCCGAAGTCCACCGCCAGCGGGGCACCGCTGTAGCGGATCGGGCAGGGCCCGGAGACCCGCTGGGCCCGGTGCAGGTGCCCCAGCGCCACATAGTGGGCGGTGCCCGGGAAGACCGTGGCCGGTACGGCGTACCCCATGACGGTGTGCGCATCCCGTTCACCGCCGCCGGTGGCCGCCCCGACCACGGTCAGGTGGGCGGTGACCAGGTGGACCCGGTCCGGCTCGGTGAACCCCTCGGTCAACCGGGCCAGGATGCGGCCCAGGTGGTCGGCGTAGGTCTGGATGGTCTCCGCGGCGGTCAACTCGTACATCTCCACCGCCCGGATCGCGTACCGCTGGGACAGGAACGGCAGGGCGGCCAACCGCCAGCGTTCCCCACCGGGAGTGGTGCCGTCGATGACGTGCTCGGCCGGGTCCTCGCGTACCGCCCCGCGCAGGGTGATGCCGGCGGCCTCGGCCCACGGGCGCAGGGCGTCCAGGGCGGCACCGTTGTCGTGGTTGCCGCCGATGGCCACCACGTCCGCGCCGGTGCGCCGCAAGGCGGTCAAGGCCCGGGTGACCAGCCGGGTGGCCTCCGCCGTCGGGGCGGCCGTGTCGTACAGGTCACCGGCGATGACGACCAGATCCGGTCGCTCCTGCCGGGCGATGTCGATGACCCCGGCCAGCACCTGTTTGTGTTCCTCGGCCCGCGACTGCCCCTTGAGGACCTTGCCCACGTGCCAGTCCGAGGTGTGCAGGATCTTCACTGGGCTGGCCTTTCGCTCGCGACTGCGGGGCTCCGCTTCGCTGCACTCCTCGCGCTCACGGGGCTGGCCTTTCGCTCGCGACTGCGGGGCTCCGCTTCGCTGCACTCCTCGCGCTCACGGGGCTGGCCTTTCGCTCGCGACTGCGGGGCTCCGCTTCGCTGCACTCCTCGCGCTCACGGGGCTGGCCTTTCGTTCGCGACTGCGGGGCTCCGCTTC
>NZ_JBEYUI010000013.1:0-90642 GCF_040643455.1 Micromonospora sp. NPDC047134 | reverse complement strand
CGGGGCTCCGCTTCGCTGCACTCCTCGCGCTCACGGGGCTGGCCTTTCGCTCGCGACTGCGGGGCTCCGCTTCGCTGCACTCCTCGCGCTCACTGGCTGCCCTCTCAGAAGGGGATGTCGTCGTCGGCGCCGCCGCCGGAGCCCACGACCGCGAAGGGGTCGGCGGACTGGGTCAGCGAGCGCAGGGTGTGCGAGGGCGCGGTGCCCGCCTCGGAGACCCGGGTCGCCCAGGCCGGGAAGGGGAACTCCAGGCAGAGCGGGACCGGGATGTCGGGCTGGTTGACGAACATCGTGCCCGGCTTGGCCAGCAACGCCCGCTGCCGCTGGGCCGGGGGGAGGAAGCCGTACTCGGGGCGGGAGGCCTCGGCCGGGTCCAGCCGGCCCACCACCCGGATCGCCGAGTTGGTGACGATGCGTCGTTCCACCTCGCTGGCGGTCTGCTGGGCCCCGATCAGGATCACCCCGAGGGACCGGCCCCGCTCGGCGATGTCGAGCAGCACCTCCTTGATCGGGGAGGAGCCCTCCCGGGGGGCGTACTTGTTCAACTCGTCCAGCACCACGAACAACAACGGTTTGGCGGTGCCGGCCTTCTCCTTGCGCTCGAACTCGCTCTTGAGGGTCACCCCCACCACGAACCGCTGCGCGCGGTCCGGCAGGTTGTGCAGGTCGACCACGGTGACCTGGGCACTCTCCGCGGTGTTGATCGAGTGGGGGCGGCGGGTGGCCAGGTCCCCCCGGATCAGCCGGGACAGGTCCTTCTTGCTGCCGATCAGCCGTCGGGCGAAGGCGTTCACCGTGCCCAGGCCGACCGCGCTGCCCGCCCAGTCGCCACGGGTCTCGTCGTCACTGAGCTGCTCGACGATGTGGTCCACCAGGTCGCCGTAGCTGCCCAGGCGCACCCCGTCGATGCTCACCCCGCCGTCGGCCGGCTGGGCGTACCGGGCCAGGTGGGCGGCGACCGAGTGGACCACCATGGTGTACTGCTGGCGTTCGTCGTCGGCGTCGGCGAAGACGTACGGCAGGAGCCGGTCGGCGCAGAACTCCGACAGGGTCCAGTAGAAGCTGTCCACCCCGGTCAGCCGACTGCTCACATCCGGGGTGCCGGAGGAGTCACCGACCCGGGGCGGGGCGTAGACCCGTACGTCACCGAAGGCGTCCGCGACCAGGCCCAGTCGGGCGTACGCGGCCCGGGTGGCGTCGTCCAGCCGGGCGTTCGGGTGATCCAGGAAGAGTAGATCCTCGCCCTTGACGTTGAAGATCAGTGCCTTGGCGTTGACCGCGTCACCACCGAGCTGCCCGGAGCGGAACACCGAGTAGAGCAGGAAGGTGGCGAAACTGGTCTTGGTGGCCACCCCGGAGATGCCGGAGATCGACACGTGGGCGCCCCGGGTGCCGTCCAGGAAGTCGGCGTTGAGGTAGACCGGCACCCCGTCCCGGCCGGTGCCCATCGGGATGCGGCGTTCCATCCGGTCGAAGTGCAGGGCCCGCGCCCGGGCGTCCCCCTCGGCCCGGTGCACCACCGCCCCGGGCTGCGGCGGCACGTAGAACTCCGGATCGACCCGGGTGGTGGTGATCTCGGCGGCCTCCTGCACCTGGGCGGGCAGGGTGCCCTCGGCGATGGCGAACACGTCGGAGTCGAACTGGGCCCCCTCGTGTCGCGCCCGGACCTGGGTGACCACCCCGGCGATGGTCACCGGCTCCCGGTCGGGCAGCTCCCGGCGGGTCACCACCACGTCGTCCAGTTGCAGGTAGCTGCCGGGGGCGACGGCCGTCCAGAACTGAAGGGGAGTGGCGTCGGCGGTGCCCAGCACCCGCCCGACCCCCTCGCCCACGACCTCGAACCCCTGGTCAGTCATCGGGCGGCCCCTCCTCGGCGGTCATCGCGGTCGGCGTACACGCCCTGCATCCTGCCGGAGGAGTACGACAGGTCGCCACGCGACGCGGCGGAGGACACGCCGGGACCCCGGGGGTGACCGCGCAGCGCTACCGCATCCTCACCAGGGGTTGCGCGGGGTGTGTCCGGTCAGCGGGCGTGGCGCAGCAGCAGGGTGCCGTCCCCGGCGAGCAGCACATGGCGCAGCGGCAGCTGTCGGGCCGGACTGGGCGGACCGGCGGTGATCCGGCCGGCGCCGGCGCCGGCGAGCAGCGGAGCCACCGACAGACAGACCTCGTCGACCAGGTCGGCGGCGGTCAGCGCGCCGAACAGCTGCGGGCCACCCTCGCAGAGCACCTGGCGCAGGCCCCGTCGCCGCAGTTCGGCCAGGCCGAGGGTCAGGTCGACCCGGTCGGTGCCGCAGTGCACCAGATCGGCGACCGCGGCCAGTCGCGGCGCCGCCGGTGCGCCGTCGCGGGTGAGCACCACCGGGCGTACCGGGGCGTCGGCGAAGGCCGCCTGCGACGGGTCCAGGTCCAGGCTGCCGGAGACCACCACCAGGGTGGGATACTCGGCCAGTCCGTGCGCTAGCCGCCAGGCCCGGCGCCGTTCGTCCAGCCGGATCGCCCGGTAACCCTCGTGGCGCAGGGTGCCGGCGGCGACCAGCAGCCCGTCGCAGAGCATCCGCAGCAGCCCGAAGACCCGCTTGTCCGGTGTGCCGGACAACCCGGCGGAGTAGCCGTCGAGGCTGACCGCACCATCGACACTCGTCACAAAGTTCATCCGCACCCGCGGGCCCTCGGCCCGGGGATAGCGCGCGATCAGCGCCTCGTCGTCCAGCCGGCCGGGGGAGGGGTCCGGCCAGAGGGCGCGGATGGCTGCCTCGGCGGTCATTCGCCGGCCGGACCGGTGACGACAGGGGTGGGTCGAGGGGTACGGTGCTGGCAGTCGCACCAGTTCCGGCCCGGGCAGTCGTCGTGCCGCCGCGACCGGCACGCTCGGCAGATCATGCTCGCAGCCTATGCCGTGGAAGGACGGGACAGCATGCCGCGTCAGATCTTCCAGCTGAGGATCTCCCTGTCCGGGGTCCGTCCCACCGTCTGGCGTCGGGTGCTGGTGCCGGGTGGCTACACCCTGGACCGACTGCACCGGGTGGTGCAGCACGCGATGGGTTGGCGCGACTGCCACCTGCACTCCTTCGACATCGAGGGCGTGCAGTACGCGGAGCCCGATCCCGAGGGTGATCTGCTCCTGGAGGAGGAGATGACCCCGCACGACGAGTTGGACGTGCGCCTGGACGCGGTGGCGGGCAAGGGCAGCCGGTTGCACTACACGTACGACTTCGGCGACTGGTGGGAGCACGACCTGCTGGTGGAGGACGTCTTCACCGCCGAGGCCGACGAGCGCTACCCGAGGTGTGTCGACGGGGAGCGGGCCGCGCCGCCGGAGAACATCGGTGGCCCGCAGGGTTACCTGCTGCTGCTCGCCGCGCTCGCCGATCCGGGGCACCCGGAGCACCCCGGGATGCGCGAGTGGGTCGGCGAGGGCTACGACCCGGCGGCCTTCGACCCCGACCGGGCGACCACCCTGTTGCGGCGATTCTGCTGATCATCGATATTCTGCGGGGCTGATCGCAGGATTTCCCGACGGGTGCGAAGCGGGATCAAACCGGTTCTGTGGTAACGATCTGGGAACGCTCCCAACGGCCTATTGACACTCCTGATACCTCCCGGCAATCTCATGGGAGCGTTCCCAAGGGGCGTAGATCACATTTTACCGCCCGGGGCGTCGACGCTCGGCTCACCAGCCGGCGGCCGGCAGACGCTGCGGCACCCCCCCACCACATAACCAGCCTCACCATCGAAAGAGGGGTCAGGATGAACCTCACCAAGCGGCGTACCCGCCTGGCGGCGGCCACCTTCGCGGCGGTCATCGCCGTCGGTGGCCTCGCGGCCTGCGGTAACGACGACGACGACAACACTTCGGCAGAGGGCGGCAAGCCCGCCAAGCTGGTCGTCGACACCTTCGGCGAGATGGGCTACGACGAGCTCGTCAAGCAGTACGAGCAGCAGACCGGCATCAAGATCGAGCTGCGCAAGACCGCGCAGCTGCGGGACTACCGGCCCAAGCTGGTCCGTTACCTCGCCACCGGCAAGGGTGCGGCCGACGTGACCGCGCTGGAAGAGGGCATCCTCAACGAGTTCAAGGCCAACTCGCGCAACTGGGTGGACCTCACCACGCTGGTCGACGACCACTCCAAGGAATACCTGCCCTGGAAGTGGGAGCTGGGCAAGGCGGCGGACGGGCGGCTGATCGGCCTGCCCACCGACGTCGGCAGCCTCGCGGTCTGCTACCGCAAGGACCTGTTCCAGGCGGCCGGTCTGCCCACCGAGCGGGACCAGGTCTCGGCCCTGTGGCCGGACTGGAGCGGCTTCCACAAGGCCGGCCAGACCTACAAGCAGGCCACCGGCAAGGGCTTCATCGACTCGATCACCGCGGTCTCCAACGGCGTGCTGTTCCAGCAGGGCAGTGACCTGTTCTACGACAAGGAGAACAACGTCATCGCCAAGGACAGCCCCGCGGTGAAGGCTGCCTGGGACACGGCGACCTCGATGGTGGACATCTCCGCCAAGGCGGAGACCTGGTCGCCGGCGTGGAACGCGGGCTTCAAGCAGGGCACCTTCGCGGCGACCTTCTGCCCGTCCTGGATGCTCGGCATCGTCGAGGAGAACTCCGGCGAGGGCAACAAGGGCAAGTGGGACGTGGCTTCCGTGCCGGGTGGCGGCGGTAACTGGGGCGGCTCCTGGCTGGCCGTGCCGGAGCAGAGCAAGCATCAGAAGGAAGCGGCCAAGCTCGCCGAGTTCCTGACCAACGCCAGTGGCCAGATCGCGGCCTTCAAGGCGGCCGGCCCGCTGCCGACCAACCTCGAGGCGCTGAAGAACGAGGAGTTCCTCAGCTACACCAACGAGTACTTCAGCGGCGCGCCGACCGGCAAGATCTTCGGCGAGAGCGTGTCCAAGATCGAGCCGGTCCACCTGGGCCCGAAGCACCAGGCGGTCAAGGAGAACGCGTTCGAGCCGGCCATGCGGGCCTTCGAGAACGGGCGGGCCAGCAAGGACGAGGCCTGGGCGCAGTTCGTCAAGGACGCGGAAACTCAGGGCGCCTTCTGAGTGTGATTCCCATCCGGTGGCGTTCGGGGGGATTTCCCGAACGCCACCGGTCGGTCACCCCTTGCGCGTGGCACCGCGTGCGGGCCCCGGGGCGTCGCCCGGAAAGGAAACCCCATGAGTCTGTCGGCCACGACGGCCCCGCCGTCCTCAGCACCACCACCCCCCAACGCCGAGCAGCGGCGCCGGCGTGGGCATCTGCTCAACCGTCTGGATCTCAAGTACTCCCCGTACCTCTACATCGCACCGTTCTTCCTGATCTTCGGCATCTTCGGGTTGTACCCGATGGTGCGTACCGCCTGGATGTCCCTGCACGACTGGGACATGATCGGCGACAACACCTTCATCGGGTTCGACAACTACACCCGGCTGATCTCCGACGGGTACTTCTGGAACGCGCTGGTCAACACCTTCGGCATCTTCGCGCTGTCAACCATCCCGCAGCTGCTGCTGGCGCTCTTCCTGGCCAACCTGCTCAACCGCACCCTGCTGCGGGCCAAGACCTTCTTCCGGATGGCCATCTTCATCCCGAACGTGGTCTCGGTGGCCGCGGTGGCGATCGTCTTCGGCATGCTGTACCAGCGCGACTTCGGTCTGTTCAACTGGCTGCTCAGCTTCTTCGGGGTCGAGGCCATCGACTGGAACGGTGAGAAGTGGAGCTCCTGGACGGCGCTCGCCACCATGGTCAACTGGCGGTGGACCGGGTACAACACCCTGATCCTGCTCGCCGGCATGCAGGCCATCCCGAAGGACCTCTACGAGGCGGCCGCGATCGACGGCGCCGGTCAGTGGCGGCAGTTCTGGCAGATCACCCTGCCCATGCTCAAGCCCACCTTCATCTTCGTGGTGATCCTCTCCACGATCGGTGGCATGCAGCTGTTCACCGAGCCGCTGCTCTTCGCCAACGGCAACATCATCGGTGGTGACCAGCGGCAGTTCCAGACCCTGGCCATGTACATGTACGAGATGGGCATCGTCAACCTGAACACCGCCGGCTACGGAGCCGCGGTCGCCTGGGCGATCTTCATGATCATCGTGCTGGTGTCGCTGATCAACTTCGTACTCGTCCGCCGTACGGCGAAGTGAGGAGAGACCAGTGAAATCGGCTTCCCGCCTGTGGCGTACCAGCCCGCTGACCTACCTGGCGCTCGTCATGGCGGCCCTGCTCTCGATCTACCCCTTCTACTACATGATCGTGATCGGCACCCGCAGCCTGGACGCGATCAACGACGTGCCGCCACCGTTCACTCCGGCGGGCTCGTTCGGCGACAACTTCGGCCGGGTGCTCGACAACGACGCGGCCAACTTCGTCACCGGTCTGATCAACTCGATCATCGTCTCCTCGGTGGTCACCGTGTCGGTGGTGCTCACCGGCTCGCTGGCCGGCTTCGCCTTCGCGAAGCTGCGGTTCCGGGGCCGCAACATCCTGCTGCTGTCGATCATCGTCACCATGATGATCCCCACCCAGATGGGCATCATCCCGCTCTGGGGCATGATGCAGTCGTTCGGGTGGTACGACAACCTGCTCGCGGTCACCGTGCCGTTCCTGGTCAGCGCCTTCGGCGTGTTCATGATGCGGCAGTACGCCAGCCAGGCGATCTCGGACGAGCTGATCGAGGCCGGCCGGGTCGACGGGGCCAGCACCTTCCGGATCTACTGGAACATCGTGCTGCCCGCCCTGCGTCCGGCCGCGGCCGTGCTCGGCCTGTTGACCTTCATGGAAACCTGGAACTCGTTCCTCTGGCCGTACGCGATCCTCAGCCCGGAGAACCCGACCCTCCAGGTGTCGCTCTCCTTCCTCTCGTACGCCTACTACACGGACTACTCCCAGGTCTTCGCCGCCACGGCGGTCGGCACCCTGCCACTGGTCCTGGTCTTCATCGTGTTCGGCCGCCAGATCATCGGCGGGATCATGGAAGGTGCAGTCAAGTCGTGAGCAACCCCGCCACCCCACCCTCAGTCGGCGTCCTAGACGAACGTGCGCCGCTGACCTTCCCGCCGGGCTTCCTCTGGGGAGCGGCCACCGCCGCGTACCAGATCGAGGGGGCCGCGGCGGAGGGTGGGCGTACCCCGTCGATCTGGGACACCTTCAGCCACACCGAGGGACGCACGGTCGCCGGGCACACCGGTGACGTGGCCTGCGACCACTACCACCGGGTCCGTGACGACGTCCGGCTGATGGCCGAGCTGGGGCTCAAGTCGTACCGGTTCTCGGTCTCCTGGCCCCGGGTGCAGCCCGGCGGGTCCGGTCCGGTCAACGCCGAAGGGCTGGACTTCTACCAGCGGCTGGTCGACGACCTGCTGGCCAACGGGATCGAGCCCTGGCTCACCCTCTACCACTGGGACCTGCCCCAGGAGTTGGAGGACGCCGGGGGCTGGCCGGCCCGCGACACCGCCGGCCGGTTCGCCGAGTACGCGCAGTTGATGGCGGACGCCCTGGGTGACCGGGTGAAGTACTGGACCACCCTGAACGAGCCCTGGTGCTCGGCCTTCCTCGGCTACGGCTCCGGGGTGCACGCCCCGGGCCGTACCGATCCGGCGGCGGCCGTCCACGCCGGGCATCACCTGATGCTCGGGCACGGGCTGGCCGTGCAGGCGTTGCGGGCGGCACTGCCCACGGCGCAGCTGGGGGTGACGGTCAACCTCTACCCGGTCACCCCGGCCAGCGAGGCACCCGGCGACGTCGACGCCGCGCGCCGCATCGACGGGTTGGCCAACCGGTTCTTCCTCGACCCGATGCTGCGTGGCCAGTACCCCGACGACCTGGTCGCCGACCTGGCCAAGGTGACCGACTTCGGGCACGTCCGCGACGGGGACCTGGCCGTCATCTCCGCTCCGATGGACCTGGTCGGGGTGAACTACTACAGCCGGCACGTGGTCGCCGCACCGCTGCCCGGCGAGGAGCCCGAGAAGTACTGGCGGGCGCCGACCAACTGGCCGGGCAGCGAGGATGTCCGGTTCGTCACCCGGGGCGTACCGGTCACCGACATGGACTGGGAGATCGACGCCCCCGGCCTGGTGGAGACCCTGCGCCGGGTGCATGAGGAGTACACCGACCTTCCGCTGTACGTGACGGAGAACGGTTCCGCCTTCGTCGACACCGTGGTCGACGGCCAGGTCGACGACGCCGAGCGCCTGGCGTACTTCGACGGGCACCTGCGCGCCGCCCACGAGGCGATCACCGCCGGTGTCCCCCTGCAGGGATACTTCGCCTGGTCGCTGTTGGATAATTTCGAGTGGGCCTGGGGCTACACCAAGCGGTTCGGCATGATCTACGTCGATTACGACAGTCAGACCCGCATCCCCAAGTCCAGCGCCAGGTGGTACGCAGAGGTGATCCGACGCAACGGTCTGGCCGCACAATAAGGCGACGGCCAGCCAGTAACAGGCGGCCCGGCACCGACGCTTCACCAGGTGCCGGTGCCGCCTGACGTCGGAGGAGCAGACGATGACAACGCAGCGCACCCGGTCGCTCGGGCGCCCGACCCTGGACGCGGTCGCGGCCCGTGCGGGGGTTGGCCGTGGGACTGTCTCCCGCGTGGTCAACGGTTCTCCCCAGGTGAGCCCGGAGGCCCGCGCGGCCGTGCAACAGGCCATCGCCGAACTGGGGTACGTGCCGAACCGAGCCGCCCGGGCGCTGGTCACCCAACGGACCGACTCGGTGGCCCTGGTGGTCAGCGAGTCCGGTGAGCGGATCTTCGCCGAGCCGTTCTTCGCCGGCATCGTGCGCGGGATCAGCTCGGCGCTGCTGGAGACCCCCTTACAGCTCTGGCTGGCCATGGCGCAGTCTCCGCTGGAGCGGGAGCGGGTAGAGCACCACCTGACCAACCAGCATGTCGACGGCGTACTGCTGCTGTCGCTGCACGACGACGACCCCCTGCCCACCCTGCTGGAGGAGCGGGGCCTGCCGACCGTGCTCGGTGGCCGCCCGGCGCGGATGCTGCACCCGGAGGCCCAGCCCGCCTCGTTCGTGGACGTGGACAACGTCGGCGGGGCACGCCAAGCTGTGGAATATCTGGCCGGTCGCGGCCGGCGACGCATCGCCACCATCGCCGGCCCTCAGGACATGGGCGCCGGCCTGGCCCGCCTCTCCGGCTACCGGGACGCGGTACGCACCGCCGGGTTCGGCATCAACCCCGACCTGATCGCGTACGGCGACTTCAGCGAGGAGAGCGGCGCGACCGCCATGCGGCAACTGCTGGACCGCTGCCCGGATCTGGACGCGGTCTTCGTAGCGGCCGACCTGATGGCCTTCGGGGCGATGCGTACCCTGCGCGACGCCGGCCGCCGGGTACCACAGGACGTGGCCGTGATCGGCTTCGACGACGCACCGATCGCCCGGCAGGCCGTACCCCCGCTGACCTCGGTCTTCCAGCCGGTCGAGGAGATGGGCCGACAGATGGCCCGGCTGCTGGTGGCCCGCATCCGCGGCGACGAGATCCCCGCCCCGCACATCGTGCTCCAGACCCAGCTGGTCGAGCGCGCCTCCGCCTGACCAGCGGGCGGACCTCGGGGCGATCGACCCGCCTGACCAGCGCCCAGCCTGCCCGAAGCGCGCGGTCGGCTTCGCTGCCCCCCTGCGGGTGATCGACTCCGTTACGGCGTAGTGGCGGTGTCCCGCCTTGGTCTACCCCGCCGTTTCGGCGTAACGGCGCCCGGCAGGCGGGGCTCGTCCGAGGTGGGATCAGGCGGCCGGCAGGCGGGTTCAGGTGGGCCGGCAGGTGGGGGGATCAGGTCGTCCAGCGGCGTAGTTCGCGGCGGGCGAGGCTGGCTCGGTGGACCTCGTCGGGGCCGTCGGCCAGTCGGAGGGTGCGGGCCTGGGCCCAGAGGGCGGCCAGGGGGGTGTCCTGGCTGACTCCGGCAGCCCCGTGGGCCTGGATGGCCTTGTCGATGACCCATTCGGCCATCGCTGGGGTGGCGATCTTGATGGCCTGGATCTCGGTGTGGGCCCCCTTGTTGCCGACGGTGTCCATCAGCCAGGCGGTCTTGAGCACCAGCAACCGGGCCTGTTCGATGCGGACCCGGGACTCGGCGATCCACTCGCGCACCACCCCCTGCTCGGCCAGGGGTCGGCCGAAGGCGATCCGCTCGGTGACCCGTCGGCAGAGCAGTTCCAGGGCCCGTTCGGCCATGCCGATCAGCCGCATGCAGTGGTGGATGCGGCCCGGGCCCAGTCGGGCCTGCGCGATGGCGAAGCCACCCCCCTCGGTGCCGATCAGGTTCTCCGCCGGCACCCGTACCCCGATGAAGTCGATCTCGGCGTGCCCGCCGTGCGGGGCGTCGCGGTAGCCGTACACCGTCATGCCTCGGCGGACGGTGACCCCCGGGGTGTCCCGGGGGACCAGGATCATGCTCTGCTGCCGGTGCCGCTCGGCGTTCGGATCGGTCCGGCCCATCACGATGAAGATCGCGCAGGTCGGATCCATCGCCCCGGAGGACCACCACTTGCGGCCGTCGATGACGTAGTGGTCGCCGTCGCGGCGGATGGAGGTGGCGATGTTGGTGGCGTCGGAGGAGGCCACCTGGGGCTCGGTCATGCAGAAGGCGGACCGGATCCGCCCGTCCAGCAGCGGCATCAGCCAGCGTTCCCGCTGGGCGGGAGAGCCGAACTCGGCCAGCAGTTCCATGTTGCCGGTGTCCGGCGCGGCGCAGTTGAGCGCCTCCGGGGCCAGATACGGGCTGTGGCCGGTCAGTTCGGCCAGCGGGGCGTACTGGAGGTTGGTCAGCCCGGCACCGTAGCGGGGGTCGGGCAGGAACAGGTTCCACAGGCCCCGCCGTCGGGCCTCGGCCTGCAACTGCGCCAGCACCGGCGGGCGGGCCCAGGGGTCCCCGGCGGCGGCCACCTGCTCGGCGTGCACCGCCTCGGCCGGGTAAACGTGCTGCGCCAGGAAGTCGGTCAGCTCCGCGCGCAGCTGTTCGGTGCGGGTGTCGTACCGGAAGTCCATCAGCTCTCCCGTACCGCGGACAGACCGTGGGCGACCAGCGGTGCCACCATGTCGCCGATGGTGTCGAAGCCCTCGCCCAGGGTCTGCCCGAGGGTGTGCCGATAGTGGATGCCCTCGCAGATCACGGCGAGTTTGAAGCAGCCCAGGGCCAGGTGCCAGTGCAGCGGGCCGACGTCGACGCCGCTGCGGGCGGCGTACCTGTCGATCAGTTCGGCGCCGGTCGGGAAGCCGGCCCCCGGACCCGGGTGCTCGGCGCCGTGGGTGCCCTCGGGGGGATCGACGCCGCCGAGCACCTCCCAGTAGGTCAGCAGCAGCCCCAGGTCGGCCAGGGGGTCGCCGAGGGTGGCCATCTCCCAGTCCAGTACGGCCGAGACGGCCACCGGTTCGATCGTGGCGAGCAGATTGTCCAGCCGGTAGTCGCCGTGCACGATGCGGCCGACGGGGTGACTCGCCGGGACGGTGGCGGCCAGCAGATCACGTAGCTCGTCGATGCCGGGCAGCACCCGGCTGCGGGAGCGGTCCAACTGCCCGGCCCAGCGGCGTACCTGCCGGGCCAGGTAGCCCTCGGGGCGACCGAAGTCGGCCAGGTTAACCGCCTCGGGGGCGACCGTGTGCAGGGCCGCCAGGGTGTCCATCATCGCCATGGCCAGCCCGTGCCGCTGCTCGGCGCTGAGCCGGTCGGTCTGCCGCCGACCGCGGAACACCTCGCCGGGCATCCGTCGCATCAGGTAGAAGGGTGCCCCGAGCACCTCCGGATCGGGGCAGAGCAGCACCGCGTGCGGCACCGGAACCTCGGTGTCGGCGAGTGCGGAGATCACCCGGAACTCTCGGGCCATGTCGTGGGCGGTGGCCAACACGTGCCCGAGGGGTGGGCGGCGCAGCACCAACTCCTGGTCCCCGGCCCAGAGCAGGTAGGTCAGGTTGGACCGGCCCCCGGCGATCAACTGGGCCCGCAGGGGATCGGTGGCCAGCTCGGGCCGGTGTTCGCCCAGGTAGCGGCGAAGTCGGCCGAGGTCCAGACCGGCGGGCGGGTCGTCGCCCTGATTCCACTGGCTGCCCGGATCGGTCATCCGGACAGTCCAGGGCAGCTCCGCCGGCTTGTCAAGGTCAGGTTTGACTCTCGAGACATGCCGCCGCAACGGGGGCGAAATGGTCAACTGCCACCCTGGAGATCAGCCTGCCGGCCACCTCCGGGTGCCGGCCTGCCGAGCGGAGGGTTCGAGATGTTGTTGCGCGTACGGGTCACCCTGCCGGACCGTCCGGGCACCCTCGGCCAGGTGGCCCGGACCTTGGGGGTGTCGGGCGCGGACATCGTCCAGGTGGTCGTGCTGGAACGTCTCGGCGGGCGGGCGGTCGACGACTTCACCGTGGTGTGGCCGGGCGCCGCCCGGGTGGAGCGGCTGCTGGCCGGGCTGGCGGCGATCCCGGGGGTCCAGGTGGACGGGGTGTGGCGGGCGATCGGCGCGCCCACCACCACCGGCCAGGACGCCGAGTTGTTGGCGCAGGTCGCCGCCAACCCGGCCGACGGGTTGGCCACCCTGGTCGACGCGGTACCCGGGCTGCTGGCCGCCGACTGGGCGGTAGCGGCCGTGGTACCGGTCGACTGGGCCAGCCGGACCGACGGCGGTGGGGCCACGGTCGGGCACGCCAGTTGGCGTACCCCGGTGCCGCCGAAACTGCCGGAGGTGACCCCCCTGCGGGCCCGGTCGCTTACCGTTCCGGACGGCGGGCACTTCGCGATCGCCCCCTTCGGTCGGGCCGGGTTGGTCATGGTCGTGTGCCGGGAACGCAGCGAGGCACTGACCCCGGCCACCTTCCACTCCACCGAGGTGGACCGGTTGGCCCAGTTGGTCCGGGCCAGCGCGGTGATCCTCGGCGATCGGCTGGACCTGGTCGACACCCCGCCGGTCGTAGCCAAGCAGTGACCGCCCCTGGCCTGCTGTGACGCAGACCGCAGGGCCGGTCGCGGCACGACACGGCCAGGCAATCCGCCGGCAACAGCCGGGCGCGAGGGTGGTGCGGGAAGGGAGGCAACAATGACCCTGTGGCGGATCCGGGCCACCGTCGACGACCGACCGGGCTACCTGTCGGTGCTGACGGCCAGCCTCGCGTTGCGCGGAGTCAACATCCTCACCGTGCAGGTACACACCACCGAGCAGGGGGCCGTCGACGACTTCCTGGTCGACGCGCCGGACACCCTCGACGAGACCGACCTCATCGCTGCGGTGGAGCGGGGCCGGGGACGAGACTGCTGGGTGGCGCGCAGCGAGGCGCGTGGCCTGGTCGACCAGCCGACCCGGGTGCTCGGGCTGGCCACCCGGCTGGTTCGCGACCCGGACGCGACCGGGGAGGTGCTGCGGGCCCTGCTCGGCGCGGACGAGGTGAGCTGGCGGCCCGAAGCCCGGTCCGGCATCGACGGGACGACGATGCAGTTGGCCGACCCCGGCGGGGGGTCGCATCACCTGGGTCGGGTGGCCCCGAGCTTCACCCCGGCGGAGTACGCCCGGGCGCAGGCCCTGCTGGAGTTGGGGGCCACCGCGGCCGGCCGGTACGCCGAGCAGATCACCCTGGTCCTGCCCGACGGGGCCGAGTTGACCGTTCGGCCGGCCGTCGCCGAGGACCTGGCCGCGGTGGTCGAATTGCACCGGGCCTGCTCGCCGAGCACCCGGCAACGGCGCTACCTGGGCGGGGCGGGTACACCGTCCCCGGCACGGTTGCGGCGGCTGCTGGAGCCGACCCGAGGGCTGACTCTGGTCGCGGTCACCACCGACCCGGAAGCGGGTCGGGAGTCCGTGGTGGCGATGGCGAACCTGCTGGCCGAGGGCGACGAGGCCGAGGTGGCGTTGCTGGTGCGTGACGACTGGCAGCGGCGCGGGCTGGGTTCGACCCTGCTGCGGCGGTTGACCCGGCAGGCCGAGACGAGCGGATACGCGGCCGTGGTGCTGCACACCCAGGCCGACAACACCCCGATGCTGCGGACCCTGCGTCGGCTGGGCCGACCGGCCACGGTAGAGCCGGACGGCGGATTGTTGACCCTGACCGTGCCCCTGACCGCCGAGGTTCCGGCGCAGCGTACGGGCTGACCGGGAAACAGACGACCGTCCTCCGGTGCGGAGGACGGTGAGAAGGGCAGGACTTCCGGTGCGGAGGGCCTGCCCTTTGCTTTGCTGCTCTGCGGCGGGCGGCCCGGCTACCGGTGGGGGAGAAAACGGCCGTCGGAGGGACACCGACGGCCGTTTTCCGGTGGTTGGTACGCAGCGAGCTTCCCGACCTGGTCGGGGGATGACCCAAGTCTGCCTGCCCACCGTCGGTGTTGATCTCAGGTGAACGGTCTGAATCGGGCGGACGGGAGGATCTCCTGTCGGGACAGCGGAGACGAATCCGGGGCCTGCGACGGCGTGTCGCCGTAACGCACCAGGCCGGATGGACGCTGCGCACCACTTCCTGGTGGCTTCCCAAACCACCCGCTGCCACATTACATTGCTAGTTATCCATGGGAGCGCTCCCGGTCCTGCTGGATCCCACCCTCGCCACCTAGCGGGCAGCCGTCCGATTCCGACGCGCGGTCGCGCGTCGGCGCTGCCTGCGCCGCACCGACAGGAGCAGTCGATGCACCACACCTCCGGGCCGGGTCGCGCGCGCCGCGACTGTTCCGGCCACCGCGAACCCTGGTCCCGTCGCCTCCGCACGGCGGGTACCGCCCTGGTCACCGGGCTGGCGCTGGTGCTCGGCGTACCGGGGACGGCCGTCGCCGCCCCGACCTCCGGCGACGCCTCGACCAGCGCCGCCGCCCCCGCCTTCAACTACGCCGAGGCGCTCCAGAAGTCCCTGCTGTTCTACGAGGCCCAGCAGTCCGGCAAGCTGCCGGACTGGAACCGGGTCTCCTGGCGGGGTGACTCCGCCCTGCGTGACGGCTCCGACGTCGGGATCGACCTGACCGGCGGCTGGTACGACGCCGGCGACCACGTGAAGTTCGGCTTCCCGATGGCCTTCACCACCACCATGCTCGCCTGGGGCGCGGTGGAGTACCGGTCCGGCTACGCCGCCTCCGGCCAGCTCACCCACCTGCTGAACAACCTGCGGTTCGTCAACGACTACTTCGTCAAGGCCAACCCGGCCCCGAACGTGCTCTACGGCCAGGTGGGCAAGGGCGACGACGACCACAAGTGGTGGGGGCCGGCCGAGGTGATGCAGATGGCGCGGCCCGCATACAAGATCGATGCCAGCTGTGGGGGTGCGGACCTGGCCGGGGAGACCGCGGCGGCGATGGCCGCCTCCTCGATGGTGTTCCGACCCACCGACGCCGCATACGCCGACAAGCTGCTCACCCACGCCCGGCAGCTCTACACCTTCGCCGACACCGTGCGGAAGAACTACCACGAGTGCATCACGGACGCGACCAGCTTCTACCGCTCCTGGAGCGGGTACACCGACGAGCTGGTCTGGGGGGCGATCTGGCTGTACCGGGCCACCGGCGACGCCGCCTACCTGGCCAAGGCCGAGAGCGAGTACGACCGCCTCGGCACCGAGCCGCAGACCACCACCCGCTCCTACAAGTGGACCGTGGCCTGGGACAACAAGCAGTTCGGGGCGTACGTGCTGCTGGCCAACCTGACCGGCAAGCAGAAGTACATCGACGACGCCAACCGCTGGCTGGACTTCTGGACCGTCGGGGTCAACGGGGAGCGGATCCGCTACTCGCCCGGCGGGATGGCCGTGCTCGACTCCTGGGGGGCCCTGCGCTACGCGGCCAACACGGCCTTCGCCGCCCTGGTCTACAGCGACAAGACCACGGACGCGACCCGCAAGGCCCGCTACAAGGACTTCGCCGTCCGGCAGATCAACTACGCGCTCGGTGACAATCCGCGCAACTCCAGCTACATGATCGGCTTCGGGGCCAACTCCCCGAAGAACCCGCACCACCGCACCGCGCACGGCTCCTGGTGGGACAGCATGACCGTACCCACCGAGACCCGGCACACCCTGTACGGCGCCCTGGTCGGCGGGCCCTCCTCGCCGAACGACGCGTACACCGACAACCGGTCGGACTACGTGATGAACGAGGTCGCCACCGACTACAACGCCGGCTTCACCTCCGCCCTGGCCCGGCTGACCCAGGAGTACGGCGGCACCCCCCTGGCCAACTTCCCGGTCCCCGAGCAACCGGACATCGACGAGCTGACCGTGGAGACCACGGTCATGCAGAACGAGCCGCGGGCCACCGGGATCAAGGCCATCGTCTACAACAAGTCGGCCTTCCCGGCGCGGGCCCTGACCGACGCCAAGTTCCGCTACTACTTCCGGGCCAGCGGCCTGGGCCTGTCGCCGGTGGTGGTCACCCCCGGCTACACCCAGGGCTGCCCGGCGCCCACCTCCGCCCGCAACGTGGGCGGCGATCTCTACTACGTCGAGATCGACTGCACCGGGCACACCATCGCGCCGGCCGGTCAGTCACAGCACCGGATGGAGGTGCAGTTCAAGATCGGCGTCCCCGAGGGTGTCGCGTGGGACCCGAGCGACGACCCGTCGTACCAGGCCACCGCCGGGCCGAACCGCAAGGTGCCGCTGTACGTCGGCGGCCAGCGGGTGTGGGGCGAGGAGCCCGCCACCAGCACGGACACCACCCCGCCCACCGTTCCCGGTACGCCCGTGGCGACCTCGGTCGCCTCCCGTTCGGTCAGCCTGACCTGGGCACCGTCGACGGACAGCGGCAGCGGTGTGGACGTCTACATCGTCAACACCCACGTGGTCGGCAGCGACACCTACAGCTGGTACCCCTCCAGCACGAACTCGCTGGTGCTCAGCGTGTCCCCGGGACGCACCTACGAGATCACCGTGCAGGCTCGGGACAAGGCCGGCAACACCTCGTCCGCGTCGCCGATGCTGACCGTCACCGTACCGGCCGTCGACGACGGGGACACCGTGCCACCCACCGCGCCCGGCTCGTTGACCGCTTCGGCGATCACCACGACCGGGGTGACCCTGAACTGGGCGCCGTCGACCGACAACGTGGGGGTGACCGGTTACCGGATCTACCGGGGCCCGGCGCTCGGTGACGTCCTGGTCGCCACGGTCACCGGCACCACGTACCAGGTGACCGGCCTGGAGCCGGACATCACGTACTACTTCTACGTGGTGGCTATCGACGCGGCCGGCAACGCCTCGCCGCCCTCGGAGCGGGTGACCGTGACGACGTCGGCGCCGCTGCCGACCTCGCCCTGCCGGATCACCTACGGCACCAACGACTGGGGCACCGGCTTCACCGCCAACATCACCATCGCCAACACCGGCACCACGGCCATCAACGGCTGGACCCTGGCCTTCACCTTCCCGCACAGCGGCCAGCGGGTCGGCCAGAGTTGGTCGGCCGTCTTCCAACAGAACGGCACCTCGGTGACCGCGACCAACATGTCCTACAACGGCACCATCGCCCCGGGCGCCTCGACCAGCATCGGTTTCAACGGCACCCACACCGGCAGCAACCCCAGGCCGACCAGCTTCACCCTGAACGGCAACCCCTGCACCATCGCCTGACGGATCCCTCGTGGGGGTGGGGCGCCTGGTCGACGACTGGACGCCCCACCCTCGTCCACCTCTGCCGGCCGGACTTGGCGGCATCTATGGTGCCCGCATGTCGATCAGCGATCAGGACCTGGTCATCGCAGCGGCGGAGGCCGGGGCAGAGGTGGTCCGCTCGCACTACGGGTCAGCGCTGCCCCACTTCCCGAAGTCCGCGGGTGACTTCGCCACCTCGGCCGACGTGGAGGCGGAGGCGGCCATCCTCGATGTCCTGCGCAGCGCCCGCCCGAACGACCTGGTCGTGGGTGAGGAGAGCGGACACACCGGTACGGGTCTGAGCGGTCGCACCTGGTTGGTCGATCCGCTGTGCGGAACCCTGAACTACGCGGTCAGGAACATGCTGGCCTCGGTGAACATCGCTCTGCGGATCGGGGAGCAGGTCACCGTGGCCGCCTCTGCCGATCCGTTCAGTCATGAGGTGTTCTGGACCGACGGTGCCGGTGCGTACGTGCGTCACGGTGGTGTGGACCAGCGACTCGACCCGTCACCTGAGTCGAGGCTGGTAGAGGTCAATCTAGACCCGCCCTTTCCCAACATCGAGGTCTTCTCGGCTGCCCGGTTGCTCGCCGATCAGGGCTTCATCGACAGCTTCCGTCCGCGGGTGGTCTCCACCACCCTGGCGGTGGCCTGGGTCGCCGCCGGCCGTCGAGCCGCCTACCTCACCGATGGCCGACTGCACGACAACGTGCACTTCGCGGCCGGTATCGCGCTGTGCCAGGCGGCTGGCTGCGTGGTCACCAGTCTCGACGGCCAGCCGCTCCACACCGGCCTCGGCGGCCTGGTCGTAGCCGCCGACGACCAGACCCATGCAGCTCTGCTCACGCTCGTCCGAAACCAGCGGGCAAGATCACGCTAGATCTGAGATCGAGTGGCTTCGCGCGTCTGGGTGACCACTCGATCCCAGATCGAGCGTGATCTCGAAGGCGGGGTGCGGTCATGCCCGAGGTCAATCGACGAGTTCTTCGGCGAGCAGGTCCATCAGCAGGCCGTCGTGCCAGCGGCCGTCCGCGCCGCGCTCGTAGCGGCGCAGCACCCCCACCGGGCGGAAGCCGACCTTGGCGTACGCCCGGATCGCGGGGGTGTTCGCCGCCGCCGGGTCGATGGTGAACCGGTGGTGGCCGTGGGCGTCGATGAGGTGCCGGATCAGGGTGCGGATGGCGTCGCCGCCGAGCCCGGCACCGCGTACCGCCGGGTCCAGGAAGATGTCCAGGCTGGCGTGCCGGTAGTCGCGGTCGTTCTCGGCGTACCACTGGATGGCACCGATCACCCGGCCCTCGTGCTCGACGGCGTACACCGTCAGGTCCTCGTCGGCCAGATCGGCGGTGACGGCGGCGGCCAGGTCCTCGTCGCCGCGCCACCAGCGGCGTACCTCCGGCTCGGCCCGGATCGCCGCGAGGGCCGGTACGTCCGTGGCCGTCACCGGTCGCAGCACCACCGAGCGTCCCCGCAGCACCATGCTCAGCCTCGCAACTCGCCGTGTTCGACACAGACCGCCGACCAGCCGACCGGCAGCACCTGCACCTTCATCCGCCGTCGGCAGTGCGCACAGTAGCGCGGCGGTTCCAGTGCGCGAGCCGCCGCGCAACCGGGGTGGGTGCCGGTGTCCACGGCCTCCCCACACCGGTCGCACCAGGCGCCGAGTATCTCGCCCATCGGGGTCACAGGGTCGCCGAGAGCGCCTTGACCGGCATCTTGAGGTCTTCGAGCATCTTGAGGTCGTCCGTGGCGGGTCGACCCAGGGTGGTCAGGTAGTTGCCGACGATCACCGCGTTGATGCCACCGAGCAGTCCGTCGCGGGTACCCAGATCACCGAGGGTGATCTCCCGGCCGCCGGCGTACCGTAGGATGGTGCGCGGCATGGCCAGCCGGAAGGCGGCGATGGCCCGCAGCGCGTCCTTGCCCTCGACCACCGGCCGGTCGCCCAGGGGGGTGCCGGGTCGGGGGTTGAGGAAGTTCAGCGGCACCTCGTGCGGGTCCAGTTCGGCCAACTGGGCGGCGAACTCGGCCCGCTGCTCCACGGTCTCGCCGAGACCCAGGATGCCGCCGCAGCAGACCTCCATGCCGGATTCGCGGACCATCCGCAGGGTCTCCCAGCGCTCCTCCCAGGAGTGGGTGGTGACCACGTTCGGGAAGTAGGAGCGGCAGGTCTCCAGGTTGTGGTTGTAGCGGTGCACGCCCATCTCGACGAGCTCGTCGACCTGTTCCTGGGTGAGCATGCCCAGCGAGGCGGCGACCTGGATGTCGACCTCGGCCTTGATCGCCGCCACACCCTCGCGCATCTGCTTCATCAGCCGGGCGTCCGGGCCGCGTACGGCGGCCACGATGCAGAACTCGGTGGCCCCGGTGGCGGCGGTCTGCTTGGCGGCCTTGACCAGGGAGGGAATGTCCAGCCACACCGAGCGCACCGGGGAGGTGAACAGGCCGGACTGGGAGCAGAAGTGGCAGTCCTCCGGGCAGCCGCCGGTCTTCAGCGAGACGATGCCCTCGACCTCCACCTCCGGGCCGCACCAGCGCATCCGCACCTCGTGGGCGAGTTGCAGGGTGGCGGTCAGGTGCTCGTCGGGCAGGTTGAGCACGGCGAGGACACCGGCTTGGTCGAGGCCGACGCCGCCCTCCAACACCTGGGTGCGGGCCTGGTCGAGGATCTCTGACATGCACGTACCCTACAAGGCCACCAGAGCGGCGGTAACGGGCGCGGGGAGCCGGCGGGCCGGCAGCGTCCGGCGCCCTGCGGCGAGCCGTCCTGCGCCACGCCGGGGCGATCCGTACGGATGGTAATTTCGCCGGCGGGGACACGGGGAGGGGCGTGGCGGTGGCGGACTGGCTGGCGGCGCTGAACCGCCGCGCCGAGCTGCGGGCGCGGGCGGGTCTGACCCGCAAGCTGTACCCGCGCCCGGCCGCCGACGCCGTGGTCGACCTGGCCGGCAACGACTACCTGGGGCTGTCCGGGCACCCCGAGGTGATCGCCGCCGCCACCCGGGCGCTGTCCCGGTACGGCCTGGGGGCTACCGGTTCCCGGTTGGTCCGGGGCTCCACGGAGGCCCACCACGCCCTGGAGGACAGCCTCGCCGGTTGGCTCGGCACGGATCGGGCACTCGTCTTCTCCTCGGGATACCTGGCCAACCTCGGTGCCGTCCGGGCCCTGGTGCGCCCCCGTACCCTGCTGATCTCCGACGCCCACAACCACGCCAGCCTGATCGACGGGTGCCGGGTCTCCGGTGCGGAGACCGTGGTCACCCCGCACGCCGACGTGGCCGCCGTCGCGACCGCCCTGGCGGCGGCGCCCGGTAGACCGGCGGTGGTGATCACCGAGTCGATCTTCTCCGTCGACGGTGACCTGGCCCCCCTGGTCGACCTGCACCGGGTCGCCCGGGAACACGGCGCCCTGCTGCTGGTCGACGACGCGCACGCCCTCGGGGTGACCGGGCCCGCCGGGGCCGGTGCGGTGGCCGCCGCCGGGCTGGCCGGCGAACCGGATGTGGTGATCACCGCCACCCTGTCCAAGGCCCTGGCCGGGGCGGGTGGGGTGGTGGCCGGTCCGGCCGAGTTCGTCCGGCATCTGGTGGAGACCGCCCGGACCTTCATCTACGACACCGCCCTGCCCCCGGCCGTCGCCGCCGGGGTGCACGCCGCAGTCGAACTGGCACGCACCGGGGAGGAGCGGCGGGTCCTCCTGGCCGAGCGGGCCGCCCTGGCGGTGGGTCGGCTGCGCGCCGCCGGCCTGGAGGTCTCCACCCCCGACGCGGCCGTCGTCTCGGTCACCGCCCCCGGACCGGAGGCGGCGACGGCCTGGGCCGCCGCCTGCCGCGAGCGGGGTGTGGCGGTCGGCTGTTTCCGTCCCCCCTCCACCCCGGACAGTCGGTCCCGGCTGCGACTGACCATCGGCGCGGGGGTGTCCCAGGCGGACTTCGAGCATGCCCTGGAGGTCATCGTGGAAAGCGCCCTATGACGGAGCAGTGGCGGGGACCGGTGTTGGTCACCGGGACCGACACCGAGGTCGGCAAGACCGTGGTGACCGCGGCCATCACGGCCGCCGCGCAGGCGGCCGGGCTGCGGGTGGCGGTGGTCAAACCCGGCCAGACCGGTACGGCCACCGGCGAGCCCGGGGACATCGAGGCGATCACCCGACTGGCCGCCCCGATGACCGGCCGCACCCTGGCCGCCTTCCCCGACCCCCTGGCCCCGCTGGCCGCCGCCCGGGTGGCCGAGTTGCCGCCCCTGGAGCTGTACAACGCGGTCGACGCGATCCGCGAGGAGGCCGAGAAACACGACCTGGTGCTCGTCGAGGGGGCCGGAGGACTGCTCGTACCGATGGGGGTGCGGCCCTCGGGGGAACCATGGACGGTGGCCGACCTGGCGGTGTCGCTGGGCGCCCCGGCGGTGGTGGTGGCCCGCGCCGGCCTCGGCACCCTCAACCACACCGCCCTGACCCTGGAGGCCCTGGACCGGCGGGCCGTACCGGCCGGGGTGGTGGTCGGCGCCTGGCCGGCCGAACCGGAACTGGTGCACTGGGCCAACCTCAGCGATCTGCTGCCGAACCTGCTCGGTGCCCTGCCCGCCGGGGCCGGGGCGATGGACCCGGGAGTGTTCCGCCGGTCCGCCCCGGGCTGGTTGACCCCGGCGCTGTACGGGGTGCTCGACGACTGGCGGGCCTGGGCCGACGAGATCAGTTGAGCGCCTCGCCGCTCAGCGGCCGACCAGCAGGGTGTCCGGCATCCGGAAGGTGAGGTTGTCCGGGTACCAGGGTGCCCGCAGCACCCGTACCTCGGCCAGCAGCGGGGCCACCTCCGCCACCACGGTAGCGGCCTCCATCCGGGCCAACTGGTCGCCGACGCAGCGGTGTGCGCCCGCCCCGAAGGCCAGGTGTCGACGTGACCCGCGCTGACCGGGCAGGAACTGCTCCGGTGCGTCCACCACGGCCGAGTCCCGCCCGGCGCGGGCCAGCCACAGCACGATGCTGGTGCCCGCCGCCACCGCCGTACCGCCCAGAAGAGTGTCCATGGTGGACACCCGTCGCCAGGTGACGATCGGCGGCTCTAACCGCAGCCCCTCCTCGACCACCTCGGCGACCCCGACGGAGCCGTTTCGCAGCCCGGCCAGCACGGTCGGTTCCCCGATGAGCCGGTGCATCAGCAGGGTGAGGAACTGGGAGGTGGTCTCCTGGCCGGCGACCAGCAGGAAGAACAGCGCACCGACCACCACGTCGGGCGGGTGCCCGGCGGCCCGCAGGGAGGCGGCCAGCCCACCCCCGGTGGCCGCGAACTCCCGCAGCACCAGATGAAAGCGACCCACCTCGGTGGCCAACTGCTGCTGCCGGTCGGCCTCCAGCGGGGCCCAGAACAGTTCCAGGGCGGCGCGGGCGAAGTCCTTCACGGCCGTCACCGGGGCGTCCGGCAGCTCGATCAGCCGGGCCAGCACCAGCAGCGGCAGGTCGGCGGCGAGCCCGGCGTACAGGTCCACCGGTGCGCCCGCGTCCAGGTCGGCGGTCAGCCGGGTCACCCGCTGCCGCACCAACTCGGTCAGCCAGTCCCGCTGGGCGGCCACCCGGGAGGGGTGCAGGGCCTCGGCGACCAGGGCTCGGATGCCGGGGTGGCTGGCCTCGCCGTTGTTGGCCAGGGTCGGTGGCAGCCGGAACCGGTGCCGGGCCAGGATCCGCAGCGCGGCCACCGGGATCGGGGTCACCGCGTCCAGGGCGTTGTCGGGCCGGTAGGTCCGGGGATCGGTCAGCACCTGCCGGACCAGTGCGTGCCGGGTCACCAGCAGGTGTTCGACCCCCAGGTGATCGGCTACCCGGGTCACCCCGTTGCCGGCCCGGGCGTCGTCGTGCGCCGCCGGGGCCGACTCCCAGCTGCGGAACAGCACGGGCGACACCCTAGTCGCCCGCCGTCGGCCGTCCCGCGCGCAGTTGCCACACGGTGGTGCGCTTCACCCGTACGCTCTCCAACGCCTCGCTGACCGGCACCTCGTAGCTGGCTAGTTCGTCGAAGCGGTCCCGGGGCAGGAAGGCCCGGCCGGGGTCACCGACGAGCACCTGGGCCCCGTTGCGCGCGGCGCGCAGCAGGAACCGCAGCACCCGGTTGGTCATGGCCGCGCTGTAGAAGACGTCCCCGGCGAAGATCACCTCGGCGTCTCCGGCGTCGCCGTCGAGGATGTCGGCGAGTTCGGCGTCGACCCGTACCCCGTTGGCCTCGGCGTTGAGGGTGATCGCCGCGACCGCCAGGGGATCCACCTCCACCGCCCGTACGGCGGCGGCCCCGGCCTGGGCGGCCGCGATGGCCACCAGCCCGGAGCCGGAGGCCAGGTCGAGCACCCGACGCCCGGCGGACAGCTGCGGATTGTCGACGACGTACCGGGCCAGGCCCTGCCCACCGGCCCAGGCGAAGGCCCAGAAGGGCGGCGGCTGGTCGCTGCGGAACTCGCCCTCGGTCAACTCCCACAGCCCGATCGGTTCGTCGGCCTGATGCAACCGCACCTCCGGTACGAAGGCGACGGGGGCCAGGCGGGCGTGCAGCCGGACGAAGGCGGTGGAGAGCGCGGACATCCGGTGATTGTCCACCGGGGGGCTTCCCGGCGTGTCGCGGGTGTCCGGTGAGCGGTTCAATACCGTCCGTGAAAAGGGGCATCTTGCTTCACCACCGGTGCGAACACACCCGTCTACCCGGTGGCCCCCGGCCCTCCTAGCGTTGCCGATGGAGACGACCAACGGGAGGACAGGATCGTGAAGAGGCTGTGGCGCAGCACGCTACGGATCGGGGTGGTGCTGGCCTGTCTCACCGGGGTGGACGTCGCCATGGCCGCGCCCGCGCACGCGGCGTTCGCCACCGAACTCAGCGGTCTGCCGCAGCAGTTCACCGCGGGCGGGCAGGCGGCGACGGTGTCCGCCGTGGTGTCCCGCGACGACCCCGGCGGCTGCCTGAAGGTCCGCTGGTCGTTGCTGCTGGCGGTGCAGGGGATGCGGCTGGATCAGGTCCGGGTGGACCGGATCGAGGAGACCGGCTCCTTCCCGGTGCAGGTGCGCATCGAGGGTGACGTGGCCCGGCTGACCGACCGGCAACTGGACCCGGGCACCCTCTGCCCGGGGCGTACGGTGACCGCCCAGTACCGGATCGGGTTCGCCGCGGGCGTCGGGCAGGGCCGGGTCAGCCTGGCCGCCGAGGCGTACGACCGGAACCTGCGGCTGCTGTCGCGGCAGACGGCGAACCGGGAGGTGATCGGCCGGGGTGCGGCGACCCCACCCACCACGGCCGCCCCCACCCCGAGTTCGGTGCCGACGGTGGATCCCACCGAGGAGCCGATCGAGGTGCCGACGGTCGATCCGACCGACGAGGAGACCGAGGTCGACGACCAGGGCGATGTAGCGCCACCGGCAGACGATCCGCCGGCCGCCGGGGCCGCCGGCAACCAGGTGTCGCAGTCCGGCACCGGGATCGGTCTGACCGAGGCCGCCTTCCTGCTCGGCGGGCTGCTGCTGTTCCTCGGTGTCGGGCTGCTGATGCGGTTGCGGCAGTTGACCCGCGAGCCGGAGGTGGCCGAGGGTTCGACCGTCACGGTCGGCCCGGGGCGGGTAGGCGAATGGGAAGGGCCGCCCGGCGAGTGGCAGCGGCCGCCCGACCGTCGGCGATGGCGGACCGTACCCCGCTGAGGGCGCTCGGTCGGGGTCAGGGCGCCCAGTCGGGATCGCGGCCGAAGGCGGCGATCAGCCGGTCCTGCCGGTCGGCGGTGGGGGAGACCCCCACCTCGGTCCGGACCAGCCCGCTGCGCTGGTAGTCGTCGATCTGTCCGGCGAACCACTGGGCGCACTCGGCGACCGCGTCGGGGTCCAGGACCGGATCGGCGCCGATCGCCACGGCGAGATCCCAACCGTGGACGAGGTGTTCGGCGATCAGTTGCCGCAGGTACTCCTCCGCAGGGGTGTCACCGGCCGACAGGTGCACGGTGGTCTCCCGGGCCCCGGGGCGGGTGGCGGCCAACTCGGCCTGCGCTGCCGCGTCGCGGGCGGCCTCTACCGGGTCCGCGCCGAGTTGATCACCGTCGTACCCGTCGCCGACCTCGGCTATGGTCCGCCCGGCGAGCAGGGGCACGCTCCACCGTTCCTCGCCGACCACGTGGTTGACCAGCGTACGGACGTCCCAGTCGGCACACGGGGTGGGCGCCGACCACTGCCCGGGGGCGACCAGTGGCACCCGTTCGATGAACTCGGCCACGCTGCGCCGGTAGGTCTCCAGCAGGTCCATGGCGTCATTCTGACCGGCCGGGGTACAGCCGGTGACCGGTTCTCGGGGACGGGCTCAGTCCAGTTGTGCCGGGTCCAGGCCGAGTTCCCGGGCGGCCACCAGGCGTACCCATTCGGCGAACTGTCGGCGGGAGATGACCCGCTCGTGCACCGCCAGTTGCACCGCCAGGCCGTCCATCACCGCACTGATCCGCCACGCCGCACCGGCCGGGTCCGCGCATTCGAAGACCCCCTCGCGCACCCCGTCGGAGATGACCTCGGCGAGATCCTGCCGCCACCGCAGGTCCAGGCGGCGGGACACCTTCTCCAATTCCGGGGTACGCAGGGACTCCGACCAGCCGTCGATCCAGATGGACCAGGAGGTGGGCCGTCCGGTCGGGGTGTAGAGCCGCAGGAGGCGCCGCAGTTTGGTCAGCGGTGCGGCATTGGACTGGGTGACCGCGTCCAGCCGGGCCAGATCCTGTTCGACGGCGTAGGCGAAGGCCTGGGCGAGGAGGCGTTCCTTGGTGGCGAAGTGGTAGAAGACCAGGGCCTGGCTGACCCCGGCGGCCTGCGCCACGTCCGCCGTGCGGGTGTTGGCCAACCCGCGCTGCGCGATGACGTCACACGCGGTGCGGAGCAGGGCATCCAGGCGGATTTCGGCCGCACGTCTCGTCACGCCCGTCACCGTAACCCATCCAAATGGATACGGCGTGTCACCGAAGCCCGGGTGATCCGACTTGCGACAGTCGGACACCAGACAGTTGTTCACCGGGCCTTTCCCGCACCCCCTCCGCCTTCCTGCTCCCTCGCCCGATTTCCTACCCATCCTCCTAGGAAGCTCAGGGATGGGGATTGCTGACGCGCCGCGGCGACCACCCGATTTGGCAACCGTTCCATGACTCGGCTAAAGTTCTCATCCGTCACCGGGAACGCGCCGGGGGCACGCGGACGTAGCGCAGCTGGTAGCGCATCACCTTGCCAAGGTGAGGGTCGCGGGTTCGAATCCCGTCGTCCGCTCGGAGCTGCCGCCACGCTTGACGGGGGCAACCTCGGTGGGGTGGCCGAGAGGCGAGGCAACGGCCTGCAAAGCCGTGTACGCGGGTTCAAATCCCGTCCCCACCTCGGACAACAGCAAGGGCGATTGGCGCAGTGGGAGCGCGCTTCCTTGACACGGAAGAGGTCACTGGTTCAAACCCAGTATCGCCCACCAGATCTGAGCGACTGACGAAGCCCGTCACCGGAAAACGGTGACGGGCTTCCTCGTTTTCCCAGGAAACCATGGGGGATCGAACATGACAGCCGTCCGTACCGCCCTGGTCGTCGGCGGCGCGACGACCTGGCGCGGGCCCTGCGCGAGCGGGCCCAGGCGCAGGGCGTGCCCATCGTGTACGGCAAGCGCCTCGTCGACGCCGGGTCGACCGCGGGCGGGGTGCTGGCCCGGTTCGGCGACGGCTCCACCGCCACCGCCGACCTGCTGATCGGTGCCGACGGCATCCGCTCCCGGGTGCGTACCCTGATCGATCCGCGACCGACCACCTGGGCCGAGGCCCACCAGACCCCGCCGGACCAGTGGCTGCACCGGCTGCGTGAGGTGTACGCCGACGACGTGCCGGCCCGGCAGGTGCTCGCGCACACCGAGCCCGCCGACGTGGTGGCGATCGGGTCGATCGAGACCATGCCGTCGGTGCCGCACTGGTACCGCGACCGGATGGTCCTGGTCGGCGACGCGGTGCACGCCCCGTCACCCAGTTCCGGCCAGGGCGCCTCCCTGGCCGTGGAGAGCGCCGTGCAGTTGGCGCGCTGCCTGCGCGACCACCCCGACCCGCCGACGGCGTTGAGCGCCTACGAAGGGTTGCGTCGCCCGCGGGTGGAGAAGGTCCTCCGCCCCGGTCAGCGCGGAGTCGGCGCGACGCTGACCGGCGGCGCTGCGGTCCGCGCCCGGACACGACGGTGGCGGCCACCAGCTTCGGTGGCCGCCACTGCCCGTCGACCGCTCAGCTTGCTCGGCCGCTGGTCACAGCGGCGGTGCGACGTCCCGACGCTCCTCGACGCGGCGGTACTCCACCGGCTCCTCGGTCGTGGCGACCACCTCACGCCGGCGTCCCCAGACGAGCATGGTCATGATCAGGCCGACCACACCGGCTGCCATCAGAATCCAGCCGACGACGTCCAGGTCCAGACCGCCGATGCTGGCGTTGAGCGCGAAGGTGAGGATGGCGCCCACCGCGAGCAGAAAGATACTGGTGCCGATACCCATGACAGCCTCCTTTTTCCGGGGATGCGGTGTGCTGTCGAAGGGCTCTGTACCCCGGCGGTGAACGGCGCAATCACCCGCACTGTGGGGTGCCCGCTCGAGCGATCTTGTCATCGGGTACAGTTGGCCCGTCCCCGGCGGTGCCGGGGCAGGCGGACGTAGCGCAGCTGGTAGCGCATCACCTTGCCAAGGTGAGGGTCGCGGGTTCGAATCCCGTCGTCCGCTCGCGATTCGCTCACCCGTCGGGGTGTGGCGGTCACCACGGGCGATTGGCGCAGTGGGAGCGCGCTTCCTTGACACGGAAGAGGTCACTGGTTCAAACCCAGTATCGCCCACCAGCAAGCCCTCTCCGACGCGAGTGATCCGCGTTCTGCCGGGCGCTAAGCCTGAGCCGAAATGATCGATCGGGCTGCCAGACTTTCCCGCATGGGCACCCCGGCGTTCGTTCGTTCGTCACCCTACTGGCCGGTGGTCCGGCACCGGATCCTGCGGCGGCTGCTGCCGGGCTTCGCGCTGTCGTACCTCGGAGAGGGGATGGCGCTGCTGGCGGTCAGCTGGCTGGCCATCCAGTTGGCACCCCGGGCCAACGCCGGTGTCTGGGTGGCCGCCGCGGTCGCCGCGTACACGCTGCCGGGTGCCCTCGGCACCGTGCTGTTCGCCCGGGTGCTCAGTGGCCGCAGCGGGGCTCAGCTGGCCGCCTGGGACGCTGTCGTCCGGGCGGTGATGCTCGGGGCGATCCCCGTCGTCCACCTCGCCGGAGCCCTCGACATCAGGTGGTTCACGCTGCTGCTCGGGTGCTCCGCACTGCTGCGCTCGTGGGGGTCGGCCGGCCGGTTCACCCTCATCGCCGAGCTGCTGCCGGTCGAGCACCGGCTGGCGGGCAACGCGCTCATCGGACTGTTCAGCGAGGCGTCGACCCTGATCGGGCCGGCCCTGGCGGCACTGCTCATCGCGGCCGCCGGGCCGGTGCTCGTCATCGCCGTCGCCGCCGGCACGTACGCCGTCCTCGCGGTCAGCTACCTGGTCGCCGTGCCGAGGACGGCCCGGGCCCCCATCGAGCAGCGGCAGGGATCGAGTCTCGCCGGCTTCGCCGCGATCTGGCGCGATCGCCCGTTGCTCGGACTGTCCACGCTGACCTTCGGGTTCTTCTTCCTCTACGGGCCGGTGCAGGTGGCGTTGCCGATCCACGTCGCCGAGTCGCTCGGCAACTCTGCCGGCACCCTGGCCGCGTTCTGGACGGCGTTCGGCGCCGGGGCGCTGATCGGCGGATTCGCCGCCGGCTACCTGCGCCGTTGGCGGCTGTGGCCGACAATCATCGCCATCGTCGTCGGCTGGGGTGCGGCACTGCTGCCATTGGGACTCGGCGCACCGACCGGCGTGGCCCTGGTCGCCATCGCGATCGGCGGACTGATCTGGGCGCCGTACCCGGCCGCCACGATGGCGTTGCTGCAACGCAGCACCGACGGTGCCGGCAGAGCACCGGTCCTCGCCGCGTACGCCGCGATCGCGACACTGTCCGTACCGCTGGGCACCATCACCGCCGGGCCGTTGATCACCGGCGTCGGTGCCGAGTTCACCATCCTGGCCGCAGCGGTGCTCACGGTGGCCTTCGGCGTCATCGCCGCGGCGATCGCGATCTCGCGGGCGGTCAAGGGCAGCGCCGTGCAGGATCGAGCCGACCTCGCCGTCCGTCAACTGGACCCGGAGCCGCTGCCGTGACCGGCCGGGCCACCAGGATTACCGGTCGTCTCGGCCGGTGACAGCGAGGGCGAGCAGGCCCTGATCCAGGCCGACCAGCAAAGTGTCACCGACGGTGCAGCAGGCCAGAGCCGGGTGATAGACCGGGATCGTACGGACCGTCCGGCCGGTCGTCGGATCCCAGATCCGCACCGTACGGTCGCGGCTGGCAGAGGCCAACAGGTCCTGACCATCGACCTGGATCAGGCTCAGCCCGGTGACCGCCGCGCTGTGCCCGGTGAACCAACGGACCGGCTGGCCCCATTCGGCGTCCCACATCCGGATCGAGTGGTCGGCGCTGCCCGACACCAGCATCCGCCGGCCGGCCACGGTGATGCCGCAGAGCGCGGTCACCGCATCCTGGTGACCCTGCTGCACCCAGACCGGGGTGTCGCCACCTCCCCACAACATCACCGTGCCACTCTTGTCCGCCGAGGCGAGCGCCTCGATGCCGGGCCAGCTCACCGTGGCGAGCGCGGTCACCCAGGCATGGGTGACATGCCCGAGCAGCACCATCCGTACGGCACCCGTGTGCGGGTGCCACAGCCGGACCGCCTGGTCGTCGCCGGCGGAGGCGATCAGGGTCTCACCGTTGATGACGATCGGGCAGACCGCAGCCACCTCGCCGTAGTGTTCCCGCATCTCCAGCCCTTGCGCGCCGTCGCGGACGTCCCATCCGACGACGGCACAGTCGTCCTGGGCGGTGAACAGCAGCGGCTCCTCCTCGTCGGCGACCGCGCACATGGCGTTGACGGTGCCGCCCGGGGTGTTGAATTCCTGCAGGCGTTCGCCGGTGTGCACGTCCCAGAACCGCACCAGGCCGTCGGTGCCACCGGCGGCGACCAGCGGCCGTTCACCGGGCAGTTGGCAGAGCGCGCTCACCGGAGCGAACCTGTCCTGGTCGGCGATGGTGCCTGGCTGACCGCCGGCCGGATCCCACAACCGTACGGTGCCGTCGTCCCCGGCGGTCGCCAGCATCCGCTGCTCTGCGGTGCGCAGCTCGCACACCGCGCGGATCCAGCTCGCGTGTCCCCGTAGGCTCGGCCGGCTCGTCCAGGTCGGCACCTCCCACAGCCGGATCAGTCCGTCCTCACCGGTGGAGACCAGCAGGCAACCATCGTCGACGTCGATGGTGCACAGGTCGGTGACCGGCCCACCGGTCTCCAGAAGCTTGACGCACCGGCCGGTGAACGGATCCCACAGGCGGACGGTGCCGTCGTAGCCGCCCGAGGCGAGCAGGGTGCCGCCGGGGGTGCGCACCGCGTAGAGGGTCGTCGCCCAGCCGGCATGTCCGGCGATGGTCAGCGTCGGCTCGACATCGGCGGTCGGCTCCCAGATCCGGATCATTCCGTCGAAGCCGGTGGAGGCGAGCAGGTGACGTCCGTCGGCGGGGACGTAGGTCACGGCGGTGGCCCAGCCGATGTGCCCGGTCAGCTTGTACCGCTGGACGCCGTTGGCGGGATCCCAGATTCGTACCGTCCGGTCGTCGCCAGCCGAGGCGAGCAGGTCGCCCCCGGGCAGCGGAATGGTGCAGATGTTGCGTACCCAGTCGTGGTGTCCGCGCAGTTCGTGTCGGCGCTGGCCGGTCCGTGGCTCCCACAGGCCCACCGTGCCGTCATGGCTGGCCGTGGCGAGTAGGGTCTCGCCGGCGCTGGTCCGAACGGCGCAGACGCCGCGGACGGTGTCGTCGTGACAGTTGAAGACCGACTCGGCCTGGTTGGTCAGCGGATCCCAGAGCCGAACGGTGCCGTCGTCACCGACGGAGGCGAGCAGCCGCCGACCGTCGACCTCGATGGCGGCGACGTCGTAGACGGCCTGCGAGTGCCCGTCAAGCACGCTGCGTTCCTGCCGGGGCGGGGTGTGCGCCCACCGGGCCCGGTAGGGCGCGCCGTCGGCGCCGATGCCACTGTCGAGATCGTCGAGGCGGTCGACCACCGAGAAGAGCGCGGCCCGCTCGGCGGGCTCCGCGGCCACCGCCAACGGCGTACGTCGCAGCAACCGCGCCCGGGACTGCGCTCGCGGGGACATCGGGGCCCGGGTGGTGTCGACGACGGTGAGAAGCCGATCCAGATGCGCGTGCAGCAGGTAGTCCCCATCGGCGAGCAGGCGTTCGACGAGTCCGGCCCGAGCGGCGTGCTGGGGCAACGAACGCAGGAGGTAGTCCGGCGCGGACGCCCAGCCGGTGTCAGCGGCCAGGTCGAGCCAGGCGGACACCAGGCGGCGCTGGTCGTCGCGTCGGACGCCCTGCTGATCCCGGTCGGCCAGCAGCGCATCGTTGAGTGCCTGGTGGAAAAGCCGGTACGCGGGCTGTGCGCCGCCGCCTGTCTCGACCAGGAAATTCGCCGCAGAACCGCGGGCGAACAGGGCGAGCTGCTCAGCCGTGGCCGTACCGCCCAGCGCCGTCACCGCCGCCTGCCACAGCGGCAACGGCAGCCCTGGCGCCTCGGCGTACGCCAGGGCTGTCAGCGCCAGGCGGGCGGAGGTCGAACCGGCCGCCGGAAGCCCGGCGAGGTAGGCGTCCAGCGCGTGGGCCACCGTGGCGGTGAACGACACCGAGGCCGGATCGACCGCCGATGTGTCGCGCAGCGCGTGTGCCCGCGCGACCAGTCCGGCAACGAGGAAATTGCCCTTGGCCAGAGCGGCGATGCGTCGGGCGAGCGGGGCTGCCACGCCCGGATCGGCGTACGGGTTGGCCGCGCGCTCGGCACCGAGCAGTTGCAGGGTCGCCTGGGCGTAGTTCACCAGGTCGGACTCCGCGAAGTATTCGGGCGTGTCCAGGTCGATCAGTTCCGTGTTCTCGCCGAAGCAGGCGATCAGGTCGCCTTGGTCGTCGCGGCGTCGGGTGCCGACCACCACCCGGAATCCGTACGGGCCGCAGTCGCGTGCCAGCGGCAGCAGGATCTCGTCGACGATCCGGCGGGCGTGGCCGGGGTCGGCGGCCTCGTCGAGTGCATCGATGACCAGGGCGAAGCGGCTGCCCCGCCGCATCAGGCGGTCGCGTACGGCCGGGGCCAGGTCGGCCGGGGTGCCCGGCAGGTCCACGGCGGCGGCGCGGGCGATCTCCGTCGCGACCTCGATGGCGGTCTTGCCCTTCGCGTGCACGGCGCAGGAGACCGAACCGAGGGTGGCCCGCACGGCGAGGTCGTCCGCCGGCAGGCTCGCCCGGATCTGTCGGTCGGCGGTGGTGACGATCCGTCCCAGAGCGGCGGACTTTCCCACGCCGGGAGAGCCGGTGACGAGCAGCGGTCGGGTGATCGGAGCAGGCTGGTCGATCCAGTCGACGATGCGTCGCAGTGCCGTGGTCCGGCCGCGGAACCGGGCGCCGCCCTCGGTGTCGACCGCCACGCCGCGGGCGCGGGGCAACCAGTGCCGCCCCGCCTCGCCGTCGGTGCGCAGCGTCCACCCCCAGGCGGACAGCGCGGCGTCGTCGGCGTCGGCGACCCGCCACGCGGAGAGAGTCGCGAGCTTCATCTCGGGTAGCTGCTCGTCGGCGTGATGCAGGGTCACGGCTTGGCCCTTGCCCCGGCCGTCGGCGGAGACGACGACACCGATCACGGCCTGATATTCCGGCGACCACACAGCCCCGCCGCTGAACCCCTTGCTCAGTGCGCCGCTCGAACCGCTGTCGATCATGATGTGTCCCCAGCCGCCGATCTCGGTGACGGTACCGGCGGCCGGGGTACCGCCGGCTATGGCGGCGGGAAATCCGTACGTCCAGAAGGGACGTTCGACCAGTGGTTTGGGGTCAAGGCAGCGCAGCCGTGCGGGTGCGACGGTGGCCGGGACCGGCTCGACCAGCTCCAGCACGGCCAAGTCGATGTGTGCGGCCTGACGGCCGTCGTGCAGGCACGGGCCAACCTTGCGACGGTCGTAGTAGCCGACCTTCGGGGCGAGCGGGAAGGCGACCCAGAGATCGTGGAGGGTACCGTCGTCAGCGAATGCCACGTGGTGGCAGGTGAGGACGAGGTTGCTGTCGATGACGATGCCGGTGCCGACCGGTGTGTGAGGGTTGCCTTCCCGGTATAGGGCTACCGCCCATGGGCTGCCATCAGGGGCTGTGGTCACGGGCCACCGGATCCGTCCGTCAGCGCTGCGGGTCGGTGTTGCGTTCCGGAGCCGGGTCGGCCGACCAGGCGAGGGTGACTTCGAAGTTCGCCTCACCGGTGGCCTTGGCGATCACCCAACTCGCCGTGCCGGTGGCCTTGATTCCGAAACGCACCTCGACGGAGTCCGGGGCGACCGTCTTTACGTGTTCCAGCAGTTCCTTCGCGGCGGCGACCGCCGGGGCTGCGGATTCCCGGACCCAGCCGGCGACATCACCCACACCGGCGGGCTGGAAACCGGCCGGTGGTTCGACCTCGATCAACGCGACGGTGTTGTCATCGACCTGGTAGCGGACCACCTCAGACTGCACCGGTAACCTCCGTGGCGTTTCCCCGAAACGGGCAGGAGAGGGCCTGCTCCCGGCCGGTTTCACCGGCAGCCTCTCGCCGACCAGCCATGCTGCCCCTGCTCTTGCCGTTTGGCAACGGTCGAGTGCCCGAACGGCCGACGCCCTCCCGAACGGGTGTTTCAGCCATCGCCTCCACGCTGGGCCGTTGAAGATCCACTCAATCGCCCTGTCGGTTATTGGCAGCCAGATTGGTGACCTTGCGCTCGCCAGGGACCGTCGGCAGAATCGGCCCGAACGCGAGGCCGCCTCGTCGCGCAGCCCACCCCCGAGTCTCGATCATCACCGTCAACGTGGTGAAAGCTCGTGCCACAGAGGAGCATCCGCATGCCGGAAAAGGAACTGACGCTCGTTGACCGGTGCATTCTCATCACGCTGATGATCAAAGCGGCTCCGCTGCCGCAGACCTATTTGAAGAATGTCGCCGGCATCAGCGTCACGCCAGCACACCGTCGTCGTCTGGAATCGCTCGACCTGATCGAGGTGACGCCCAAACCGAGGATCATTCTGGAGCTGACCGACAAGGGCTGGGAACGAGCCGCCCAGGAACTGGGGGCGGAGCCACCCGCCAGGGCCGGTACGACGGGCGGAACCCTCTACGTCGTACTCGACTTCCTGCGCCGGTTGATCGACCATTCGGGGACTCGCGCCGACGACCTGTTCCGGATGCAGATCAAGGCAGACGAGGTCGCCCTCACGCCCCAGCCGGTCGCCGCTGGTTCGGCAGATCCGGTCACCCGGATCCGGCAGGCGTACCACGGGCTGGCCGGGGGACCCGGCGACTACGTCATGCTCGCCGACCTGCGTGCCGCGCTCGGTGACCTGCCCCGTGCCGAGTTCGACGCCGCCCTGATCCAGCTCAACCAGGAGCGCAACGTCCACCTGGTGCCGGAGTCCAACCAGAAGGTGCTCCGGCCGCAGGAACGGGCCGCCGCCGTGCACATCGGCAACCAGGACAAGCACCTCATCGCCATCTCGTCATGACCAGCGAGCAGGAACGGCGGGCGCTGGCTGCGCTGCGGTTCAACTGGGCCCCGACCCCTGACGACGTCTGGAAGCCGGCGCCGTTCCATGTGGAGGCGCTGCACCACGACGTGCTCCGGACCGTGCTGGACAGTTTCACCGAGGCGGACCACAGCGCCGACTCCAGCCCGGTGGGGGTCGCGATCCTCGGTCAACGGGGAACCGGCAAGACCCACCTGCTCGGCACGGTGCGGCAGGAGGTGCAGCAGCGCGGGGGGTTCTTCTTCCTGGTCGAACTGTTGGAGGCTCGGGCGTTCTGGCACAGCACCGCGATGTCGCTCCTGGCAGGTCTGTCCCGGCCGATGCCGGACGGGACGACCCAGCTGCGTACCTTCCTGCGCCGGCTGGCGGACCGTACCGACGCTCCCCGGACCGTGCGCCGAGCGGTCACCGGGGACACCGAACTCAGCCGGTCCGCCCTGGATGCCTTCGTCGACCTTGTCCGTAAGGCGAACCGCCAGGTAGGCACCGAGTGTCAGGACACCCTCCGGGCGTTGGTGCTGTATGCCGCCGAGTCCTCGGACCTGGAGGACATCGGTTACGACTTCCTGTCCTCCAGCGACGAGGAGGAGCCGGGGGGCACCCGGACAGCCTGGGGCCTGCGACGTAACCGGCGGGCACCGCAGGAGGTGGTTCGGGACACGTCGCGGCTGCTGGCCATGGTGGCACCGGCGGTGATCGCGGTCGACCAGATCGACCTGATGGTCGCCCAGTCCGTCAAGGCCACCAACCAGGAGGTCCGAGGAGAGATCGACTGGCAGACGTCGCTGCTGCTGGAACAGGTGGCAAGTGGCCTGATGGCGTTGCGCGAGACCACCAAGCGCTCGCTGTCCGTGGTGTCCTGCCTGCCGCAGACCTGGCGCGACCTCAAGGAGCAGGCCACCGACACCGTCCAGGACCGATTCCGCGAGGCGGCCCCGCTCAAGGAGATCCCCTCCGTGGAGGTGGGGCGGGAACTGGTCGCGAAGCGGTTCGCGGTGCTCTTCGACGAGGTGGGGTTTACACCGCCGCACCCCACCTGGCCGGTTCACCCGGCCGCGTTCGACGAGGTCGTCGGGTTCACGCCGCGTGAGCTGCTGCGCCGTATCGACACGCACGTGCGGGCCTGCCTGACCAGCGGTGAGATCCGCGAACTGTCGCACCTCAAGTACGGCACCGCCGGCCCGGCGACCGCCGTGACCGGGGTACCGCCGGTCGGCACGCGGCTGGCCGACGAGTTCGCCAAGATCGACGCACGGTACGCGGAGCTGATCGCCGGGGCGGACCCGGAATCCGCCCTGACCCAGCAGACCGAGGACGTGCGGGTGCCGGGGCTGCTCAAGGCCGGGTTGACGGCCTGGATCGCCGCGCAGGGCACCGGTGTCGACAGCTTCAGCCTCGACCCCATTCCCGCCGGAGGGAAACCGGCCCTGCACGCCCGACTGCGGCACAGCCTCGACGACGAGAGCGAGGACGAGGAGCACTGGTCGTTCCGGGCGGTCTGCGCGCCGCACCACATCGCCGCGCTCAACCGGATCCGCAACGCGGTCACCGCCGCCGGGCTCACCGAGGGAGTCGCCAAGCGGAAACTGTTCCTGCTGCGCACGCCGGAATGGTCACGCGGTGCCCGGACCCGTGAGGTGCTGGACGCCTTCACCCGGGCCGGTGGCCGGACGATCTCCTTTCCCGCCGCCGACATCCGCCGCCTGATCGCCCTGGAACAGCTCGTCCAGGACTTCGGGCTGGAGATGTTGCGGCCGTGGTTCGCCGACCGGCGGCCGGCTGCCGAGATCACCTGCCTGCGCGAGGCGCTGGGCAGCGGACCCGAGGTGACCGAGGCGAGGGCGTCCGCGATCGGGCCCGGCGGTGCGACTCCGCCGGCTGTCGCTGTGGCGTCGCCGGGCGGGCACGTCCATGTGGCGTCGCCGGGCGGGCCCGTCCATGCGGCGTCGCCGGGCGGTCCCGTCGGCGTGGCGTCGCTGTCATCCGTGTCTGCGGACATGGCGGGACCGCCGGTCGGGGGTGTTGTCCCCGACGCGGTACAAGCGATGCCGGCGCCCGGCCGGGGCATACCGGCAGGCCCACTCGTGGCCGGGATGAATCCGGAGCGGGTGGACATCGGAGTGGTGTCCGGTCGACCAGACCCGGTGCGCGTCGAGCTCGAATCCCTGCGTCGGCACACGGTGATCTTCGCTGGATCCGGCTCCGGCAAGACCGTCCTGATCCGCCGACTGGTCGAGGAGTGCGCGCTTCGTGGCGTGTCCGCCATCGTCCTCGATCCGAACAACGACCTGGCCCGCCTCGGCGAGGCGTGGCCGGCAGCGCCGACCGGCTGGGGGCCGGACGACCCGGACCGGGCCGCGGCCTACCTTGCCGGTACGGACGTGGTGATCTGGACGCCGGGCCGGCAGGCGGGTCGGCCACTGAGCTTCCAGCCGCTGCCCAGGTTCGTCGACGTGCTCGACGACCCGGACGGGTTCACGGCGGCGGTGAACGCCGCAGTGGCGACCCTCGCCCCGCACGCCCGGGTGGACGGCGGCACCGACAAGGCTCGGCTGGGCCGGGCGGTGTTACGGGAAGCGTTGATCAGCTACGCCCGGACCGGAGCCAACAACCTGCCTGAGTTCACCGAGGTGCTCAACGAGCTGCCCGACGGGGTCAGCCAGCTCGACGGTGCACAGAGGCTGGCGGCGGGCATGGCGCAACTGCTCAAGGCCGCGCTGATCAACGACCCGCTCCTCGGCGGCGCCGGCACCCCGGTCGACCCCGGTGAGCTGCTCACACCGCCACCGGGCAGACGTGCCCGGGTGTCGGTGATCAGTTTTGTCGGGTTGCCCGAGGACCACCAACGGCAGAGCTTCGTCAATCAGCTGCAACTCGCCCTGTTCACCTGGATCAAGCGTCATCCGGCCGGTGACCGACCACTGGGCGGACTCTTCGTGATGGACGAGGCCCAGACGTTCGCCCCGTCCGCTGCCAACACGGCGTGTACTCAGAGCACCCTGGCGCTGACCTCGCAGGCCCGCAAGTACGGTCTGGGACTGGTCTTCGCCACGCAGGCACCGAAGGGGCTGCACAACCAGATTCCGGGCAACGCGGCCACCCAGTTCTTCGGCCTACTGACCGTGCCCGTGCAGATCGAGGCGGCCCGGGACGTGGCCAGAGCGAAGGGGGCCGACATCACCGACGTCGGCAGGATGCGTACCGGGCAGTTCTACGCTGCGGTCGAGGGCGGTCGGTTCGTCAAGATGCAGGCTCCGATGTGCCTGAGTCACCATCCGCGTAGTCCGCTGACCACCGAGGAGGTCGTCCACCGCGCGGCCAATCCGACGGCCGTACGGTAATCGGAAACGACGCGCTCGCGAACCGCGTTCGGTGCCGGTCGGCGTCGCAGCCGTTGGTCGGTCACCGGCCGGCGAGGGCTCCGGCCGGTGGGGGTAGGGCGAACTGCCAGCCGTCGGCCCGCAGGGATGGGATGACGGCGTCGACGGCCTCGACGGTCTGACTGCGGTCGCCGCCGCCGTCGTGCAGCAGCACCACCGCGCCCGGGGTGACACCCTCGGTGAGGCGGCGGGCCAACTCGTCGGTGCCGGGTGGCACCCAGTCGGTGACGGCCAACTGCCAGCCCATCGGCCGCATCCCCAGGGCGGTCGCCACCGTCGGGGTCTGCCCCCAGGCGCCGTACGGGGCCCGGAAGTAGGGCAGTGGGGTCTGCGGTACGGCCCGGCGGATGACCGCGTTGGTCTCCAGCAGGTCCGAGGCGATCCGACCCAGGGTCCAGTCGCTCATGTCGTCGTGGTGCATGCTGTGGTTGCCCAGCGCGTGCCCGGCGGCGATGATCCGGCGGACCAGGTCGGGGTACTTCGCTGCCTGATCGCCCTGGAGGAAGAAGACCGCCGGCACGTCGTGGCCGGCGAGCACCTCGAGCAGGCGGGGGGTGTGCACCGGATGGGGTCCGTCGTCGAAGGTCAGGCAGAGGACCCGGTCGGTACCGATCGTGACTTCGGGACATGCCGCGACGCCCGGCGCGGACCTGGAGTGGGGTGCGGTCGGCGGGGGAGAGGTGCGAGGTGACATGCGCTCAGACCTTTTGGCGGTGGGTGGCGTGGTCGAGGTCGGTGCTGTCGCCGCCGAGGTACTGCACCTGTCGCCCGTCCTCGGCCCGGGTGGGATACAGATGGTGCGGATTCTTAGATGACCGACCATCGTGGACATCCAGGATCGATGGGAAGATGCCGCCCAGGGGTAGAAGGGGCGGGTCCGGGTGGACTCCGGGGAGTGCGGCTCTGCGCAGCGACCGGGTGGCCGTCACGTCTGCGTTCTCGGTCGACATGTTCGACTCCTTCAGGCTCCGATCCCGGAGCACTTCCGGAACTTCGCCGTGGGACACGCCTGGATTTCCCACACGCTAGCGGCTTGAGTCTGCTTGCGACACCCCTCTTGACCGCGCATGTCAATGCGTCGTAACGTGCCGGCCATCACCTCGAAAATACCGGCATTGACCTGAAACTTTCGGCATGCCGACTTGGGCCTCTCGCCGTGTGTGGCGGTGCGCGCGCACGTCCCAGGGTTGAAGGGATAAGGCATGACACTGCACGTCTCCCGCAGGTCGCTGCTCGGTCTGGCCGGTGCCGGTGCCGGTGCGGTTCTGTTGGGAGGCTGTGCGGACGACGAGTCCGACGGCCCGATCGGTCCACAACGGATCAACTGGTGGCACATCCAGAACACCGATCCCATGCTGCCGGTGTGGGCCGAGATGGCGCGGCTGTACGAAACCCGCCACCGGAACGTCACCATCGAGGTGACCCCCCAGGAGAACGAGGTGTTCAAGGCCGAGTTGGCCAAGGTCACCAAGGCCGGCTCGCCACCGGATCTGTTTCAGTCCTGGGGTGGCGGGCTGCTGCGCGAGCAGGCCGAGGCGGGGCTGGTCAAGGACATCACCTCGGAGGTGTCCCCCTGGATCGGGCAGCTGTTACCGGCCGCGCTGCAGCCGTACACCTTCAACGGCCGGATCTACGGCATCCCGTTCGACATCGGCATGATCGGCTTCTGGTACAACCGTGACCTCTTCGCCGAGGCCGGCATCACCTCGCCGCCGAACACCTGGTCCCAGTTGCTGACCACGGTCAAGAAGCTCAAGTCCGCGGGCATCGTGCCCATCGCCCTGGCCGGTAAGGACAAGTGGCCCGGGCACTACTACTGGGCGTACCTGGCGATGCGCATCGGAGGCCTGGGCGCCTTGCGGCGCGCAGCCGAGGATGGCGACTTCAACACCCCGGACTTCGTGGCCGCTGGCGAGCACGTCCGTCAACTGACCGACCTGGAGCCCTTCCAGCGTGGTTGGCGGCGCGCCGAGTACGGCTCCGACGAAGGTCAGGCCGCGGCGATGGGCAACGGTGAGGCCGCCATGGAGCTGATGGGCCAGTGGGCCCCCTCCATTCAGGCCTCCTCGTCCACCAGCAAGCTGGGCATCGGCGGGCAACTCGGCTTCTTCACCTTCCCGATGGTGGAGGGCGGCAAGGGCGAGGCCACGGACGCCTTCGGTGGCGGTAACGGCTTTGCGGTCGGTCGCAACGCGCCCCCCGCCACAGTGGACTTTCTGCGGTCGCTGCTGCGGTCGGAGAACCAGCGTTGGGCGGCGGAGACCGGTGCCGTGCTGCCCACCAACCTGGCCGCCGTCGGCCGGATCAAGGACGCGAACAACCAGGTGGTGGCGGCGCATCTGGCTGTCGCCAGCGGGTTCCAGCTCTATCTCGACCAGGCCTTCCCCCCGGCGGTCGGCGAGCAGATCAACAAGAGTGTCGCCGATCTGATCGTCGGCTCGAAGCGGCCCGACCAGATCGTGAAGGACATCACCAGGGTGGCGCAGAAACAGTAGTGATGTCCGTTGGTCGACCAGTCGGCTGCGGCACGGTGACGTTTGAGCAAAGGGAGGGCCGCGTGGGTGTCAACGACAACCGCACGGTGACCATCGCGGCGATCGCCCGCCTGGCCGGGGTGTCGGTGCCGACGGTGTCGCGGGTGATCAATGGTCGTTCGGATGTGGCTCCGCAGACGCGTCAGCGGGTGGAGGAGTTGCTGTCGCGGCATGGGTATCGGCGTCGGCCGCCGAGTATGCGGGCCAGTTCGGGTCTGGTGGATCTGGTGTTCAACGATCTGGACAGTCCGTGGGCGGTGGAGATCATTCGTGGGGTGGAGGATGTGGCCCACGCCGCCGGGGTGGGCACGGTGGTCTCCGCCATCCACCGGCGTACCTCCTCGGCGAAGCAGTGGCTGGACAACATCCGGACCCGCTCCACCGAGGGGGTCATCTTCGTGACCTCCACCCTTGAGCCCCCGCAGCAGGCCGAGTTGCGTCGGCTCAACATCCCTGTGGTGATCGTCGACCCGGCCGGTGTTCCCTCCCAGGACGCACCGACCATCGGCGCCACGAACTGGGCGGGCAGTCTGCGGGCCACGGAGTACCTGATCGGTCTGGGGCACCGGCGGATCGGGTTCATCGCCGGACTGCCGCAGTTGATGTGCAGTCGGGCCCGAATGGACGGCTACCGGGCCGCCCTGGAGGCCGCCGGACTGCCCATCGACGACCGGCTGATCCAGCCGGGCAACTTCTACCACGAAGCCGGGTTCGCCGGCGGGTCGCGGCTGCTGGCCCTGGCGGATCCGCCGACGGCCATCTTCGCCTCCAGCGACCAGATGGCCCTCGGGGTCTACGAGGCCGTACGGCAGCGAGGGCTGCGGATGCCCGGCGACGTCAGCGTGGTCGGCTTCGACGACCTGCCGGAGGTGCGGTGGTGCTCGCCTCCGTTGACCACGGTCCGTCAGCCGCTGGCCCAGATGGGGATGCTGGCCGCCCGTACGGTGCTGCGGTTGGCCAAGGGGGAGAAGGTGGAGAGCCCTCGGGTGGAGTTGGCCACCGAACTGGTCATCCGGGACAGCGCGGCCGCCCCGAAGGGCTGATCAACACGCTCCCGCACGGCCCCGACAGGTGCTCCGGCGATGACCGCTGGGCGAATGTGAATTGCACCAATTACCGGTAGGCGGCTGGAATTTCTCAGCACTAGGGTAAGGAGGGCAGCCGGCCGCCCGTCCCGGCCGCTCCTCGTCGCCGCGCGGGCTGTCGCCGTACCGGTTGGGAGTGCTGTGGCCGCCAGAGAAACCCGCAAGGTGACCATCTCCGTTATCGCAGACCTGGCCGGGGTGTCGGTGCCGACGGTGTCGCGGGTGATCAATGGTCGTTCGGATGTGGCTCCGCAGACGCGTCAGCGGGTGGAGGAGTTGCTGTCGCGGCATGGGTATCGGCGTCGGCCGCCGAGTATGCGGGCCAGTTCGGGTCTGGTGGATCTGGTGTTCAACGATCTGGACAGTCCGTGGGCGGTGGAGATCATTCGTGGGGTGGAGGATGTGGCCCACGCCGCCGGGGTGGGCACGGTGGTCTCCGCCATCCACCGCCAGAACACCTCCGCCGAACAGTGGCTCGACGGCATGCGGCGGCGCGGCACCGAGGGGGTCATCTTCGTGACCTCCATGGTCGAGCCGCCGCTACAGGCCGAGTTGCGTCGGCTCAACATCCCTGTGGTGATCGTTGACGCGGACGGGCTGCCGGCCCAGGAGGCGCCGACGATCGGTGCCGCCAACTGGGCCGGTGGCCTGCGCGCCACGGAGTATCTCATCGGTCTGGGGCATCGGCGGATCGGGTTCATCGCCGGGCCGCCGCAGTTGATGTGCAGTCGGGCCCGGATGGACGGCTACCGGGCCGCCCTGGAGGCCGCCGGACTCACCTTCGACGAGACCCTCGTCTGCCCGGGCGACTTCTACCACGAGGCCGGGTTCGTCGGCGGCGGGCGACTGCTGGGGTTGGCGGATCCGCCGACCGCGATCTTCGCCTCCAGCGACCAGATGGCTCTGGGGGTCTACGAGGCCGTACGGCAGCGGGGGCTGCGGATTCCGGACGATGTCAGCGTGGTCGGCTTCGACGACCTGCCGGAGGTGCGGTGGTGCTCGCCTCCGTTGACCACGGTGCGTCAGCCGTTGAGCGAGATGGGGATGCTGGCCGCCCGTACGGTGCTGCGGTTGGCCAAGGGGGAGCGGGTGGAGAGCCCTCGGGTGGAGTTGGCCACGGAACTCGTCATCCGGGACAGTGCCGCCCCGGTGACATAGGAGTTTACCGATAATTTTCCGGAAGCTGTTGACCGGAGTATCGGTCACCGCCCACGATGGAACTGGTCACCCGTTCTGCGAACGAAGTGATCAGGTGGTCGCCCGCCGTGCCCGCGGCACCGCCGAACCTGGCCCGCGTCGACCGGACAACTGATCGTCCGGCCGGCGCGGGCACCTTCGTTCTGCTGTCGGCAGATCTGCTGACGGTGAACCGGGCTTCTGTCCCTCCCCGAGCAGGTGCAGGGTGGGGCGTATGCGACTGCTGATGCTGGGTGGAACGGGATTCGTGGGCGGGGCAACTGTCTCCGAGGCCCTCGATCGCGGCTGGTCGGTCACGGTGTTCAACCGGGGGCGGCACGGGGCTCCTCCGGTCGGCGTACGACGTCTCGTGGGTGACCGCCTGACCCCGGACGGCCTGGGCGCGCTCGCCGACGGCGAGTGGGACGTGGTCGTCGACACCTGGGATGGTGCGCCCAGGGCCGCAGGGCAGGTGGCGCGGCTGCTGACCGGTCGGATCGGCCACTACGTCTACGTCTCCAGCGGCTCCGTCTACGCCCCGCCGGTGCCGGCCGGGGTGACCGAGGGGGACCCGGTGGTCGAGGCCGACCCGGAGGCCACCGAAGGTGACTACCCGCAGCTGAAGGCCGGGGCCGAGCGGGCCCTGCGGGAGGTGTTGGGCGACCGGGTGTTGCTGGCCCGGGCCGGGCTGATCCTGGGCCCGGGCGAGGACATCGGTCGGCTGCCGTGGTGGCTTGGCCGCATCGCCCGCGGCGGCGAGGTGCTGGCACCCGGTCCCGCCGACCTGCCGGTGCAGTACATCGACGTCCGGGACCTGGCGGCCTACCTGCTGGACTCCGGGGCGGCCCGGCGTGGTGGCCCCGTCAACGTGGTCGGCCGGCCCGGGTCGGCCACCTTCGGTGAACTGCTGGCCGCCTGTCTCGACGCCACCGGTGCAGACGCCCGGCTGCGCTGGGTCGACCCGGAACGGATCCTCGCCGCCGGGGTGGTGCCCTGGAACGACCTGCCGATCTGGATTCCACCGAACCATGAATGGCGGTGGCTTCAGCAGAAGGACGTCACCCGCGCGTACGCCGACGGGCTGCGCTGCCGACCCCTGACCGAGACGGTGGCCGACACCTGGTCCTGGCTGCGCGGGGTCGGCCAGGTGCCGTCCCGGGCCGGTCGGCCGCCCCGGCCACCGGTCGGTCTGGACCCGTACCGGGAGGCCGCACTGCTCGCCACCCTGCCCGGCTAGGCGTGGTGGTGTACGGGCAGGTCCAGCACCTCGTCGACCTCCCGGCGAGGGGTGGGCCAGCCGGGCTGGCCGTACCCGACCCGCATCACCATCTGGGGGGCGCCGAAGCGTCCCAGCGACACCCGTAGCTGCTCGCGGGCCGAGGGCACCTCGACCGGCTGGGACAGCATGGACACCGACAGGCCGGCGTCGGTGGCGGTGAGCAGCACCCGCTGCATCGCCTGACCGGCGATGACCTGGTCGACCGCGGTGTTGCCGGGGGAGCCGAGCACCGCTACCAGGGGCTCGGGTTCGAAGTCGCGGCCGGGGGGTCGGTGTCGGTCGCCGAAGTCCCGGGCCGGCAGCAGGTCCTGCGGCTCGGCCAGCGGGCCGCCGGCGGTGACCGGTACCCCGTCGGGGGCGTGCTCGCGGCGAATCCAGGCCTGCCGTTCCGCCCGGTAGGCCGGGTCGCGTTCGAGGACCCGGTTGGCGCTGTGCGCGATCTCGGCGAAGGCGTTGACCGCACTGACCCCGATCAGCAACTCCAGCCAGCAGTGCTCGGCACGGGCCGCGTCGCCGAGCCGCCAACGGGCGTCGGCCGGTACGGGGTCGGGCCAGAACGGGGCCCGGTTGCTGAACCGGCGGGGGATGGCCGCGTGCAGGTTCTGCTCGGCGGGGGTGGGTCGGCGGGGCACATCCGGCACCAGTCGGGCCACGACGTCCGGCTCCGAGGGGTACGGCCGCAGCCGTACCGTCGCCGGGGTACCGGCCACCGCCAGGGCCAGTCGCAGGTTGAACAGGGCCGCTCCGGCGGCTAGGCGGGCACCCCAGCCGCTGGGGTCGGTGGCGGGCAGCCGGCGGGCCGGGTCGATCAGGACCTCGATGGCACCATCACGGAGCCGGAACCGCCACGGCTGGACGTTGTGCAGGGACGGCGCGCGGATCGCGTCGATGGCGGCGGTCCGCAACTGTTCGACCGTGTAGCCGTTTTCCATGGTCGTACCCCCTCACACTCACCCGTTACATCCACGGTGCGCCCTCACCACCCCTTGAGAGCAGGGCCACACGTCCCGAACCCCCAGGACCCCCGCCCACCCTTGCCCGCATCTCCCATGGCCCCCGGCCCTCGGCGTTGATCAAGAGGTTTCGGTCTGGATCCGGGCGTACGCGGACGCGAACCTCTTGATCAACAGGGTTGAGGGGGAGGGTTGGGACCTTTGGCCCGTGCGGGGGGTGGGGTGGGCGGGGTAGAAACGGGGGATGATCCGGGTGTTCTTGCTCGACGACCATGAGGTCGTCCGTCGTGGCCTCGCCGACCTGCTGCAGGCAAGTGGCGACATTGAGGTGGTTGGTGAGTCCGGTTCCGCGCAGGAGGCGGCCCGCCGGATTCCCGCGCTGCGGCCGGACGTGGCGATCCTCGACGCCCGGCTGCCCGACGGCAACGGCATCGACGTGTGCCGGGACATCCGGGCGGTGGACTCCTCGATCAAGGGGCTGATCCTGACCTCGTACGAGGACGACGAGGCCCTGTTCGCCGCGATCATGGCCGGGGCCTCCGGCTACGTGCTCAAGCAGATCCGCGGCACCGACCTGGTAGACGCGGTACGCCGGGTGGCGGCCGGTCAGTCGCTGCTCGACCCGGCGATCACCACCCGGGTGCTGGACCGCATCCGCAGCGGGGTGGAACAACCCCGCGAGTTGCAGGCCCTCACCGAGCAGGAGCGGCGGATCCTGGAGTACGTGGCCGAGGGGCTGACCAACCGGGAGATCGCCGGCAAGATGTTCCTGGCCGAGAAGACGGTCAAGAACTACGTCTCCAGCGTGCTGGCCAAGCTGGGCCTGGAGCGGCGCACCCAGGCCGCCGTGCTGGCCACCCGCCTGCTCGGCAAGAGCACCTAGCCCGGCCCCGGCAGGGTGAGCTGCGCTGGTCAGTCCCGCAGGGGGATCGACCAGTACAGCTCGGTGCCCTGCGGCTCGGCCGGGCGTACCTCGAAGGTCCCGCCGTGGCGTTCGGCGCGTTCACGCAGGTTGACCAGGCCGCCCCGGGCGGCCGTCGGGTCGCACCCGACCCCGTTGTCGGCGACGCTGACAGTGACCCGGGTGGCGTCCACACTCACGGTCACCGACACGGCCGAGGCCTGGGCGTGGCGTACGGCGTTGGAGAGGGCCTCCCGCAGCACGGCGGTGAGTTCGGGACGGACCGGGTCGGGCACGGCGCTGTCGATCGGCCCGACCAGCTCCAGCCGAGGGCGGAAGCCCAGGGATTCGGCGGCCGCCTCGACGGCCTCACGGATCTCGGTACGCAGCGCCGCACTCACCGGGCTGCGCAGCTCGAAGATGGTGCGCCGGATGTCCTTGATGGTGGCGTCCAGGTCGTCGACCGCCGCGTTGATCCGCTTGGCCAGCTCCGGACGGCCGGCCAACGGCACCGCGCTCTGCAACTGCAGGCCGGTGGCGAACAACCGCTGGATGACCACGTCGTGCAGGTCCCGGGCGATGCGTTCGCGGTCCTCCAGGACCACAAGCTGTTCCCGTTCCTCCTGCCCCCGGGCCCGTTCCATGGCCAGGGCGGCCTGCCCGGCGAAGCTGCCCAGCAGCACCACGTCGTCGTCGGTGGCCCCGTCGTGGTCGACGCTGTGCGCGATCACCAGCACCCCGTGCAGGGTGTCGGCGGTGGCCAGCGGCGAGATCACGGCCGGGCCGGTGTGCAGCACCGCCGGCCAGGGCGCGGCGTGGGCCAGGTCCTCCACGGAGGTGTGCCGGCCCTCGGTGACCGGGCCGGCGAAGCTGGTGTCCTCGGCCGGCAGCACCGTGCCGACCAGCGCGCGGGCCTGGTCGCCGGCACCGTCGACGACCTCCACGGTGAAGTGCTCGGCCATGTCGTCGTAGAGCAGCACCAGGGCCAGCTCGGCCTCGGCGACCTCCCGGGCCCGGCGGGCCACCAGGGTCAGGGCGTCGGTACGGCGTACCTCACCGAGCAGCAGGGAGGTGATCTCGGCGGTGGCGGACAGCCAGCGTTCCCGCCGGTTGGCCAGGGCGTACAGCCGGGCGTTCTCGATCGCCACCCCGGCCGCCGCGGCCAGCGCCACGACGATCTCCTCGTCGTCCTCGGTGAACTGGGCGCCGCCCTGCTTCTCGGCCAGGTAGAGGTTGCCGAAGACCTGGTCCCGGATGCGGATCGGCACCCCCAGGAAGGTGTGCATCGGGGGATGGTGCGGCGGGAAGCCGTACGAGTGGGGGTGCTGGGTGATGTCCGGCATCCGCAGCGGCTTCGGATCGTCGATCAGCAGGCCGAGCACCCCCCGGCCGTGCGGCAGGTCACCGATCTTGGCGTGCAGTTCCGGGGAGATGCCGTGGGTGATGAAGTCGTGCAGGGTCCGGTCCGCCCCGATCACCCCGAGGGCCCCGTACCGGGCGCCGGCCAGCTCACAGGCCGACTGCACGATCCGTAGCAGGGTGCTGTGCAGATCCAGGTCGGTGCCGATGCCGACCACCGCGTCCAGCAGGGCGCGCAGCCGTTCCCGGCTGGTCACCACCTCGCCGACCCGGTCCAGCATCTCCTGGAGCAGTTCGTCGAGGTGGACCCGGGACAGCGGACTTAGCCCGAGGGAGGGGGGCTCGTGGCGTGGGTTCGGGGCACCGAGAGTCACCAGGCGATGCTATCCGGCGCACCGCCGGGACAGAACGCCCGTGTTGATCACCCTTCCAGAGCGGAGGTGTCCACCACCTGTTCCCGGGGCAGCCGGGGGGTGTGCGGGGGGCCGGCGTGTTCCGGGTCGGCCACCCCCAGCCGCAGGGCGAGGTACGGGTGACCGAAACCGGCCAGCACCTGTCGCAGGATCTGTCGGGTGCCGCCGACCTCCACCACCCCGCTCAACGGCACCACGGACACTCCCAGCCGGGTGGCGTGCAACCAGGCCGCGGAGAGCGCCTCCCCGGCGCGCAGCCAACTGAGGGGATTGTCCTCGTCTCCGTACAGCACCCCGTAGGAGGCCGCCCGGTCGTGACCCGGACCGCCCGGCAGGGCGCCGGGGCGGCCGAAGTCCCTGCCCGGCACGGTGGTCTGGGCGGGCTGCTCCAGCAGCACCTCCGGGGGAAGTCCGCTGCCACCGGCGCGGCTGGTCCAGTAGTCCAGTTCCTCCCGCAGCGCGGAGTCCTCCGACTCGACCGCGGCGGCGTGCGAGGCCGCGGCGGCCAGTTGCAGCACCTGGTCCCGGTCGAGGATCTCCAGGTGGACCCCCTCGGCGGCGGCCGCCGAAGCGATCGCGGACAGGGCCTGCTCGCTCACCGGCTCCTCGCTGACCGGCCGCCGGTCGGTGTGCCGCACCTGCATGCACTGCACCATGTGCATGGCTTCCGGGTCGGCTCCGGAGGGCTGCGGCGTGGTCAGCCGGGCCAGCAGGTCCGGCTCCTCCGGATCGGGCAGCCGGTACACCTGGGCGGTCCAACCCTCGGCGGCCAACGCCAGCCGCGCGTGATGCAGGGCGGCACCGCAGCTGAGGGTGACCAATTGGCCGGTGGGGTCGGTGGCGGTCGGCTGGCGGTCGCGGACCACCCGCAGCTCCAACGCCTCCGGCAGTACCCGCCAACGCCAGGGTTGGGTGTTGTGCACCGACGGCGCGTGGCCGGCCATCGCGGCGGCCTCCACCAGGGCGGTGGTCAACGGGCGGGTAGCCGGGGTCTGCTGGCTCATCGTCACGACCTTTCCGTATGTCCCCATCGTGCCGCACCCGGGTACGGCTGTGGGGCGGGTCTCGTTCATCCTGGGCCACACCTCGGTCGTCCGCACGGCCGGATGGGCCCCTCGGCAGGGGCACTCCGGCCCCGATTCTGCCCGGCCTCGGCGGCCCGTCGACGGTGGCGGCAGCCGACTTTGGGTGCCCCGCGGGGCGGAAGTGACCGACATCGGGGTCCCCGGGTTGGGACGATCCGCTGGTGGGAGTGCAGTCGCAGGCCGGCGAGCCGGAGCGCGGTCCAGGGGAATGCCTGCCGGAGCACCCGGCCGGACCGCGTCGCTCCGGTCGGCACGGCCTGCACTGGGGGTTGTGGGCACCGCTGACCGGTCTGACCGCGCTGGTGCTGGTCGGGGTCGGGTTGCGGTTGGCCGGGCGTACCGGTGCCGCCGACCTGGTGTGGGCGGGAGTCACCCTGGTCGCCCTGCTGCCCGCAGCCGTCTCCGTACTGCGTGACCTGTTGCGGCGCCGGTTCGGGGTGGACGTGATCGCGGTCCTGGCGCTGGGCGGTGCCCTGGGGGTGGGGGAGTACCTGGCCGGTGCGGTGATCGCGGTGATGGTGGCCACCGGGCGGACCCTGGAGGCGTACGCACAGCGGCGGGCCACCCGGGACCTGCGGGCCCTGCTGGAACGGGCCCCCCGCACCGCCCGACGGCGCACCCCCGAGGGGGGTATCGAGGTGGTGCCGGTGGACCGGGTGGCGGTGGGGGACCGGCTGCTGGTCGGCCCCGGGGACGTGGTCGCCGTCGACGGGGTGACGGAGGAACCCGCGACCCTGGACGAATCCGTCGTCACCGGGGAGTCCCGGCTCGTCGAGAAGGGGATCGGGGCGGCGGTGGCCAGTGGGGTCGTCAACGCCGGTGCCGCCTTCGGACTGCGGGCCACCGAGAGCGCTGCCCGCAGCACCTACGCCGGCATCGTCCGGCTGGCCGAGGAGGCCACCGCCCGCAAGGCGCCGACCGTACGCCTGGCCGACCGGTACGCCGCGGCCTTCGTACCCTTCACCCTCCTGCTGGCCGGTCTGGGCTGGGTGGTCTCCGGTGATGTCGTCCGGGCGGTGGCCGTGCTGGTGGTGGCGACCCCCTGCCCGCTGCTGCTGGCCACCCCGATCGCCATCGTCTCCGGGCTGTCCCGGGTGGCCCGCCGGGGGGTGCTGGTCCGCGACGGGGGGTCCCTGGAGTTGCTGGGCCGGGCGCGGACCCTGCTGGTGGACAAGACCGGCACTCTGACGGTCGGTCGTCCCCGGGTGGCCGAGACCCTGGTGGCCCCCGGCGGGGACCCCGAGGAGGTGTTGCGACTGGCCGCCTCGGTGGAGCAGTTGTCCCCCCACGTGCTGGCCGCGGCCCTGGTGGACCAGGCCCGTGACCGGGGACTGCGGCTGACCATGCCGACCGAGGTGACCGAGGAGGCGGGCAGGGGGGTGCAGGGCCGGGTCGACGGGCGGCGCATCCGGGTAGGGCAACTGGCCGGGGACCCCCCACCCTGGGCCCGGGCCCGGCTGACGGAACCGGGACAGTCCGCGGTCTGGGTCACCGACGAGACCGGGCCGATCGGCGCGATCCTGCTGGCCGACCCGGTCCGCCCGGACGCCCGCCGGGTGGTGGACCGGCTGCGCACCGCCGGCCTGACCCGGATCGTGATGGTCACCGGCGACCGGCCGGACGCCGCCCGGCGGGTGGCCGAGGAGGTGGGGGTCGACGACGTGGTGGCCCACTGCACCCCGCAGGAGAAGGTCGCCCGGGTGCAGGCCGAGGCCGATCGGGCGGTGACCGTGATGGTCGGCGACGGGGTCAACGACGCACCGGCGTTGGCACAGGCCCATGTCGGGGTGGCCATGGGGGCCACCGGGGCCAGCGCCTCCGCGGACGTGGCCGACGCCGTGCTCACGGTCGACCGGCTGGATCCCCTGGCCGACGCGGTGGAGATCGCCCGGTACGCCCGCCGGATCGCCGTGCAGAGCGCCACGGTCGGCATGGGCCTGGCGGTGTGCGCGATGGCGGTCGCGGCGGTCGGCTACCTGCCCCCGGTGGCCGGTGCCTTCCTTCAGGAGGGCATCGACGTGCTGGTGATCCTCAACGCCCTGCGGGCCCTGCACGGGGGTCTGCGCGCCTCCGCCTCCCCGTCGGCCTGAGCGCCGGCGGGGAGGCGAAGGAATCGCTCAGCGTTCCCGGACCACCGCTACCGGGCAGTGGGCGTGTTGGATGAGCTGCTGACTGACCGAGCCGAGCAACATGCCGCGTAGCCCGCCCCGGCCCCGGCAACCGACCACCATGAGCTGCGCGTTGCGGCTGGCCTCGATCAGCAGCCCGGCGGGTGCGGCGGCCACCGCCTCCACGGTCACCTCGACGTTCGGGAAGGCCGCCTGCCAGCGGGCCAGGGGCTCGTCCAGATCGGCGCGATGCGCGGCCAGCGCCGCCTCGCGGGCCTGCTCGCCGCGCAGGTGCCACTGCTCCCGTCCGGGCTGCCAGGCCCGCACGACGTGCAGCGGCACCTGGCGCAGGGCCGCCTGCTCGACGGCGAACCCCAGGGCCAGCAGGGACTGCTCCGAGCCGTCCACCCCGACCGCGACATGTCCCTCCCGGCCCGCACCGGCGGTCTCCTGACGGACCACCACCACCGGGCAGTGGGCGTGGGCGGTGACACTGACGGCGGTGGAGCCGGCCAGCAGGCCGGTGAAGCCGCCGTGCCCCCGGCTGCCCAGCACGACCAGGCCGGCCCCGGTGGAGCACTCCTCCAGCACCAGGGCGGGTGGCCCGTCGAGCACCTCACCGCTGATCGTCAGGTCGGGGTGCGCGGCAGCGGCCTCGGCCGCCGCCTTGCGTACCAACTCCTCGACCTCCTGCCGGGCCTGCTCGTCCGGCCACATCCCCGGGGTCATGCCGGGCCCGATCCAACCGGCCACGGTCAACCATTCGAAGACGTACGCCAGCCGTATCGGCCGGCCGTCCCGGTGGGCCTGTCCCAGCGCCCACTCGAGGGCCACCGCCGCGTCCGGTGAGCCGTCGTAGCCCACCACGATCTGCTCGTCGCTCACGATGATCACTCCCTACCGGTTGGTCGGGTCGGTTTCGCGGACCCAGCGCCACTCGGCGACCCGGGGGTCGTCCTCGCCGTACTGCCGGGTGTAGTCGCGGCAGGATTGCCGGGCGTCGGTCATCTTCTGGCGCAGGTGGGCGGCGCGGGAGGCCAACCCGGGCACCCGGTCGATCACGTCGATCACCAGGTGGAAGCGGTCCAGGTCGTTGAGCATCACCATGTCGAACGGAGTGGTGGTGGTGCCCTCCTCCTTGTACCCGCGCACGTGCAGGTTGCGGTGGTTGGTGCGCCGGTAGCTGAGCCGGTGGATCAGCCACGGGTAGCCGTGGTAGGCGAAGATGATCGGCTTGTCGCGGGTGAACAGGGTGTCGAACTCCGAGTCCGGCAACCCGTGCGGGTGCTCCGAGGGTGGCTGCAACCGCATCAGGTCCACCACGTTGATCACCCGGACCTTCAGCTCCGGCAGGTGCTGGCGCAGCAGGTCGGCCGCGGCCAGGGTCTCCAGGGTCGGCACGTCACCGGCGCAGGCGAGCACGACGTCCGGTTCGCTGTCGTCGTCCGTGCTGGCCCAGTCCCAGATGCCCAGGCCCCGGCGGCAGTGCTGGATGGCCTCGGTCATGCTCAGCCAGTTGGGTGCGGGCTGCTTACCGGCCACCACCACGTTGATGTAGTGCCGACTGCGCAGGCAATGGTCCATCGTGGACAGCAGGGTGTTGGCGTCCGGCGGCAGGTAGACCCGGACCACCTCGGCCTTCTTGTTCACCACATGGTCGATGAAGCCCGGGTCCTGGTGGGAGAAGCCGTTGTGGTCCTGCCGCCAGACGTGGCTGGACAGCAGGTAGTTCAGCGACGCCACCGGCATCCGCCAGGGGATGCCCCGGGTGACCTTCAGCCACTTGGCGTGCTGGTTGACCATCGAGTCGACGATGTGGATGAAGGCCTCGTAGCTGGTGAAGATGCCGTGTCGGCCGGTCAGCAGGTAGCCCTCCAGCCAGCCCTGGCACAGGTGCTCGGAGAGGACCTCCATCACCCGCCCGTCCGGGGAGAGGTGGTCGTCGCCGGGGACGGTGCCGGCCATCCAGGCCCGGTCGGTGACCTCGAAGGCCGCCTGGAGCCGGTTGGAGGCCACCTCGTCCGGGCCGAACAGGCGGAAGTTCTGCGGGTTGGCGACGAGCACGTCGCGGATCCACTTGCCCAGCTCGCCGGTGGCCCCGCTGGCCGTAGCGCCCGGTCGGGGCACCTCGACGGCGTAGTCGCGGAAGTCCGGCAGCTTCAGGTCACGCAGCACCTGTCCGCCGTTGGTGACCGGGTTGGCGCTCATCCGGCGGTCACCCGAGGGGGGCAGCGTGACCAGATCCCGAACCGGGGAGCCGGTGGCGTCGAACAACTCCTCCGGCCGGTAGCTGCGCAGCCAGCGCTCCAGCTCGGCCAGCTGTCCCGGGTTCGTCCGCACCTGCGACAGCGGGACCTGGTGGGCGCGGAAGGTCCCCTCGACCTGCTTGCCGTCGACCTCACTCGGGCCGGTCCAGCCCTTCGGGGTACGCAGCACGATCATCGGCCAGCGGGGACGCTCCACGGTAGCGCCGGAGCGGGCCTGCTGCTGGATCTCCGCGATCTCGTCGAGGACCCGGTCGAAGGTGGCGGCCAGCAACTCGTGCACCGCCGTGGGCTCGTCACCGGCCACCACGTACGGCTGATAGCCGAAGCCACGCATCATGTCCAGCAGGTCGGACTCGGGAATCCGGTCCAGCACGGTCGGGTTGGCGATCTTGTACCCGTTGAGGTGCAGGATGGGCAGCACCGCTCCGTCGCGGGCCGGGTTCAGGAACACGTTGGACAGCCAACTGCCGGACAGCGGGCCGGTCTCGGCCTCCCCGTCGCCGATCACGCAGGCGACCAGCAGATCCGGGTTGTCGAAGGCCGCGCCGTAGGCGTGGCTCAGGGCGTACCCCAGCTCGCCGCCCTCGTGGATCGAACCCGGCACCTCCGCGGCCACATGGCTGGGGATGCCGCCGGGGAAGGAGAACTGGCGGAACAGCCGGGCCATGCCGACCTCGTCGCGGTCGATGCCGTGATACCGCTCGCTCCAGGTGCCTTCCAGCCAGCTGTTCGCGACCAGGGCCGGACCGCCGTGTCCGGGGCCGGTGATGTAGATCGCGGACAGGTCCCGAGCCACGATCACCCGGTTCAGGTGGGCGTAGATCAGGTTCAGGCCGGGGGAGGTGCCCCAGTGGCCGAGCAGCCGGGGCTTGACGTGTTCGGGAGCCAACGGCTCGCGCAGCAGCGGATTGTCGAGCAGGTAGATCTGACCCACCGTCAGGTAGTTGGCCGCCCGCCAGTAGGCGTCCAGCCGGCGCAACTCCTCATCGGTCAGGGTGCTCTCTAGGTTCAGGGCCGTGTCCATAATGGTTGAGCCTCTCCCTGCTCGGCGGATTCTGCATCCGCAACGGGCGTTACTCCTTGAGTCTGTCGATATCGGCGGGGGTGGATCAGGGCCAATGGTCCCGGCGGCCCGGGTGTCATGGCCCACCGATGACCGGTGCACGGGTCAGCCCCCGCACCACGATCACCGGCGAGGGGGCGTGGTAGAGCACCGCCTGACTGACCGCGCCGAGCATGCCGCGCCAGGGCTGGTCGCCGCGCGCGGAGACCACCGTCAGCTGCGCCGAGCGGGACTGGTCGATCAGGACGGAGCCGGGATCCCCGCAGACGACATGACATTCGGCCGGGGTCTGCGGACGGCCGGCGCCCACCCGGCCCACCAGTTCGCGCAGCAGGCTGGTGGTCGCCTCGATCTCGGACTGTCGCTCGACCACCCGGATGGCCAGCAGTCGGGCCCCCAGATCCGCGGCGGCGGTGAAGGCCCAGGCCAGCGCGATCTCGGCGGCGGGCGACCCGTCCACCCCGACCAGCACCGGGCCCTTCGGTGGCGGTTCGCGTCGGACGACCAGCACCGGGCAGTCTGCCCGGGCGGCCACCTGCACGGCCGGGCTGTCCGCCGGGATGCAGCGGGCGCAGTGGGCCATCCCCCCGTCGCCCACGGCCACCAGGAACGCCGACTCGGACCTGCGGACCAGATTCGCCACCGCCGAGCCCTCGACGATCTCGGTGCTGAGGGCCACGTCGGGCTCGCTGAGCCGGATCGCCTCGGTGGCCTCGGAGATCAGCCGCTCCGCGTCGGCCCGGGAACCGGAGACCGCCGGCCCCTCCATCGCGGCCCAGTTGAAGGCGTGCAGCAGATGTACGTCCCGACGCTGCGCGGCGGCCACCTTGGCGGCCACCCGAGCCACCGGCAGGGCGTCCTGCGGGCCGATACCGGCCAGCACGGGTGCGTCGCCGGCTCGGTTGTCGGCCGGCATCGGTGCCTCGCTGGCTGAGGCCATCGGACCTCACCCCCTGTCGTGCTGACCTGCGTCTGAGGCTAGTCGTGGCGATGCCGTCAGGGAGGGTGATCGGAATACTGGTCGTCAACTTCGGTTGACGCAGGCGGTTCTGTCAATGTAAGTTGACAGCATGAGTCAGGCGACGGAACTCGCGGCCGCGGCCGGCAGCACCGACCCCCGGGTCGGCCTGCGGGCGGTCCGCGCACTGCGTCGGCTCCTCGAACGGCTTGAGGTGATCCAGGTGGACAACGCCCGCCGCCAGGGCTGGTCCTGGCAGGAGATCGCCGACGCCCTCGAGGTCAGTCGGCAGGCGGTCCACAAGAAGCACGCCGGGCGACCGGCGGTCGAACCCTCCCGGGAGGCGTGATGTTCGAACGGTTCACCGATCGTGCCCGAACTCTGGTGCGCCAGGCCCGCGACGAGGCCCGGGTCGAGGGTCAACGACCCGTCGACACCGAGCACCTGCTGCTGGCCCTGCTGGCCGACGGCGACAGCCTGGCCGTCCGGGTGCTCGGCGAGGCCGGGGTGACCCCCGAGGACCTGCGCGAGCGCCTCCGTCGTCACACGGAGACCAGCGGCACCGGCCTGGCCGAGGCCGACGCGGTCGCGCTCCGTGAGATCGGCATCGACCTGGCCGCCATCGTGGCCCGGATCGAGGAGTCCTTCGGACCCGACGCGCTGCGGGAGGCCGTACCACCGCCACGCCGCCGGTGGGGTCGTGGCCAGTGGATCGGCGGCACCTTCTCACCCCGTGCCAAGAAGGTGCTGGAGTTGTCCCTGCGCGAGGCGATGCGTCTGCGGCACCGGCACATCGGCACCGAACACATCCTGCTCGGCCTGCTCCGCGAGGGCGGCGGGCTGGGTGCGCTGGTCCTCGCCGAGGCCGGGGTCGACCTGGACGATCTCCGCCGACGGGTGGAGGCCGCCCTGCGCACCGCCGCCTGACCGGTTCCGCGCGATCTGAAACCCTCCGCCGCGGGTGAATCTGCCCACGCGGCGTCGGGTCGCCGAACCTCGTACCATGCCGCACACTGGCGCCGTGGAAGCTGGAGAGCAGGCGCGGTCGCCGCGCAGCGCGGTGGTGGTCAACCCGGTGAAGGTGGAAGACCTCGACGCGCTGCGCCACACCGTCGAGGACACTCTCGCCGCCGCCGGATGGCCCGCGCCGCTGTGGTACGAGACCACCGTCGAGGACCCCGGCCGGGGACAGACCGAACAGGCCCTCGCCGCCGGTGCCGAGGTGGTCTTCGCCTGCGGCGGGGACGGCACCGTACGCGCCTGCGTCAGTGCCCTGGTCGGCACCGAGGTGGCGCTGGCCGTACTGCCCCAGGGCACCGGCAACCTGCTCGCGGCCAACCTGGGCCTCTCCACCGACCTGGCCGCCGGGCTGGCGGTGGCCGTGGAACGCGGACGGCGGCTGCTCGACGTCGGAGAGGTGGACGGGCAGCACTTCGCGGTGATGGCCGGCATGGGCTTCGACGCGCAGATGCTCGCCGCCACCAGCGAGACCACCAAACGGCGGATCGGCTGGCCGGCGTACGTGGTGGGGGCGATGCGGCACCTGCGGGACCGGCCGATGCGGGTGTCCATCCGGTTGGACGACCAGCCCCCGATCACCCGCCGGGTCCGCTCGGTGCTGGTAGCCAACGTGGGTCGGCTCCAGGGCGGGGTCACCCTGCTCACCGACGCCGCACCGGACGACGGCTACTTCGACATCGCCGTGCTCAGCCCGCGTAACCTGCGGCACTGGCTGGCCCTCGGCTGGGGGGTGCTGCGCCGCCGGGACCGGGTGCCCCGGATGGAGGAGTTCCGGGCCCGACGGGTCGAGATCACCAGCAACCGGGCCCAGCCCCGGGAGCTGGACGGCGACCTGATCGAGCCGGGGAGCACCCTGCGGGCCCAGATCCACCGGCGGGCGCTGTGGTTGTGCGTACCCCGGCCGGAGCAGGCGCCGGACCTCACCGAGGACGCCTCCGCCGCCGCCGAGCGAGGTGAACGACTCGTCGAAAAGGGCCACCGGTGAGCGCGAGGAGTGAGCCTGCGAGCCCCGTGGTCGCGAGTGAGAGTCGCCTGCGGTGAGTAGCACCAAGTTGGTGCCGGAGACCCGGCTGATGTCCGACGAGCAGCTCTGCGCCGACCACGCCTGGCAGACCCTGCGTCGGGAGGGCGGCTGGCACCTGCTGCGCGACGCCTTCACCCGGTTCCGGTACGGGGACGGGTTCAGCCACTCCCGGGCCTTCGCCTTCCAGCTCTGCCTGGCCGTGGTGCCGTTCCTGATCGCCTTGACCGGGCTGATCGCCGAGCTGGGTGCGGCCGTGGGCGGTGAGGTGGTCGCCGACACCGTGCTGGCGTTGACCCCCGGGGCCAGCGAGCAGGTGGTCGCCGAGCTGCTCGGCGACGGCAGCGGTGCCGGCGCCGAACGGGCCGAGGACATCGGCGAGGTGGCGCTCACCCTGGGTCTGATGACCGGCCTGGTGGCGTTGACCAGCACGATGGCGCAGATAGAGCGCGGCGCCAACCGGATCTACGGTGTGGAACGGGACCGCCCGGCGCTCCGCAAGTACCTGCGCGCGGCCGTCCTCGCCGTCACCGCCGGTCTGCCGGCCCTGGTCGGGTTCCTGATCCTGGTCGGCGGTGGGCCGATGGGGGACTCGGTGCAGCGGCACTACGCCTGGGGAAAGGTGGCCGGCGCCGGCTGGGATGTGGTCCGCTATCCGCTCAGCCTGGGGCTGACCGTGCTCGCCGTGGCGGTGCTGTTCCGACACGCCCCCCGCCGCCACCAACCGGGCCTGTCCTGGTTGTTCTTCGGTGCCGGTACCGCCACCGTGCTGTGGTGGCTGGCCAGTCTGCTGCTCGCCGGGTACGTCCGGTTCAGCGCGGACTTCGGACAGACCTACGGGGCGCTGACCGGGATCATGGCGCTGCTGCTGTGGGCCAACCTCACCGGCATGGCGCTGTTCGGAGGGCTGGCCTTCGCCGCCCAGTTGGAGGCGGTACGCATCGGGGTGCCGGAACCCGCCCAGCCGGACCTGTGGCAGCCGGAGGCCCAGGGTGGCGAGCTGTCCGGCCCGGGGGAGTTGAGCACCGCGCGGCCCGACGCGCCGACCCAGGGGTGTACCTGACAGATCGACCGGGTACTGCGGCACGCCAGAAGACGAAGGAGGCTGGGCGTGGGCGCGGTCAGGGACGTGGTGCGTCGGCCCTTGGGGCACTTCACCGAACGTACGCTCGCCGGCTTGGCGCTCGTACTCGGTGCCGGGGTCGGTTTCGGGTTGATGCTGGTGCTGGTCCGCGTGCGGTGGTCTCCGCTGTACGACGTCGACCACGGGGTGGCGCAGTGGCTCAACGACCAGGTGTCGCCGATCGGCCCCCTGGTCACGGTGCTCAACGCGATCACCGACCTCGGGGGTAGACCGGTCATCATCTGGCTGGTCACCGTCGCGGTGGTGGGCTTGCTGATCCGGCGACAGGGTCGGCTGGCGGTCTTCGTGATCGTCACCGGTGCCGGTGCCCTGATCCTCGACCCGACCCTCAAGACCCTGGTGGACCGGTTGCGCCCCGAGGTGGACACCCCGATCGGGTCGTACGCCGGACAGAGCTTTCCCAGCGGCCACGCCCTGGGGTCGATGGTCGCCTACGGTGCCCTGCTGCTGGTCTTCCTGCCCGCGGTGGCCCCGCGCTGGCGTCGGGCGGTGGTGGCCCTGGTCGGCCTGGTGGTCTTCCTGATCGGCTTCACCCGGGTCGCGCTCGGTGTGCACTTCCTCTCCGATGTGATCGGTGCCTGGCTACTCGGCGCGGCCTGGCTGGGCGTCACCGCGTACGCCTTCCGGCTGTGGCGGCTGGAACGGGGACGGCCGGTGGCCCCGCTGACCGAAGGGCTGGAACCGGAGGCGGCGCACGAGGTGGCGCCCGCCCCGGACGAGGAGAAGCTGCTGCCGCACGCCCGCGCCGGCATCGCCGAGATCATCGTCGGCTGGGTGCTGATCTTCGGTGCCCTGTACGCCTTCGGCATGTTCGTCAGCTACCACGCCAAGGACACCTTCCTCGGCACCTGGGACGAGGTGGTGCCGACCTGGTTCGCGCAGCGGCACACCCCGGCCCTCAACGACCTGAGCTGGTGGTGGAGCAAGTTCGGGGACACCCACGCCATCCTGCTGGTCTCGATGGTCTTCTGTCCCCTGGTGCTGGCCATCTGGCGGCGCTGGCGACCGGTGCTGTTCGTGGCGTTGGTGATGTTCGGCGAGCTGACCCTCTTCCTGGCCACCGCCGCCGCGGTGGACCGTCCGCGCCCGCCGGTGGAGAACCTGGACGGGCCGATGCCCACCTCCTCCTTCCCCTCCGGCCACATCGCGGCCACGCTGTGCCTGTGGGTGGCCATCGCGGTCATCGTCTTCCCGCGTACCGACCGGTGGTGGCGGTGGATCTTCGTGGCGCTGGCGGTGGTGATGCCGGTCGGGGTGGCCATCTCCCGGATGTACCGGGGCATGCACCACCCGACCGACTTCATGGGGGCGATCCTGCTCACCGCCACCTGGATCGGGCTGCTCTACTGGGTGCTGCGCCCCAACGAGGACGTCCACGAAGGCAACCAGCCGACGATCGAGTCGGAAGAGGTCGACACCCTCGACGACGAGTTGGCCAAGGCCGGTCGGGCGAACTGAGCCGCCGTGCTGCGCGTGGTCACCTGGAACATCCGCAACGGGGGTCGGGACTCCGGTGGCCCGGATCGGCACGAGGTCTTGCTGCGGGTGATCGCCGAAGCCCGCCCGGACGTGCTGGCCCTGCAGGAGCTGCGCGGACTGGACCTGCCGACCTTCGCCAACCGGGTGGGTCTGCGGGCGTACCGGGCCGGCACCTGGTTCGGGCAACCGGTCGGGGTGCTGGTCCGGCCCGACTGGCCGGTGCTGGCCGTGGCACCGGTACGCCGCCCGTTTCACCACGCCGCGCAGCGGGTCACGATCGGCACGGACGCCGGCCCGTTGACCGTGCTCGGCACCCACCTGCACCCGTACTCGCCTCGACGCCGGCTGGTCGAGGCCGGATGGCTGGCCGCCGCCCTGCGCCGGACCCGCGACGGCCTGGCCCTGCTCGCCGGTGACCTGAACACCCTTGACCCGTACGCCGAACACGTCGAGCGGATCGCCCGGCTGCCGCAGGCGTACCGTCGCCGGCACCTGCGCTCCGACGGTCTGACCCCGGACACCCGGGCGGTGGCCCGGCTGCTCGCCGCCGGCCTGGTCGACCTGGCCGCGAACGCCGGCCCCACCGTGCCCACCGGCTACGGCGGCGCCGAGTTCTCCGACATGCGCCTGGACTACCTGCTGGCCACCCCCGCCCTGGCCACCCGCCTGCACACGGTCGAGGTCCTCCGCACCCCGGAAACCCACCAGGCATCCGACCACCACCCCCTCCTGGCCACCCTCTCCCTGACCGCCGGGCTCTGAACCCCGTTGATCAAGAGGTTTGGTCTGCCGGGTCGGCGTGTCGTGACCAAAACTTCTTGATCAACCCGGGCTTGGGTGTTGGAGGGATGGTGGGGGTTGGGGGCGGGGGTTAGGGTGGCCGGCTGTGATCGATTCCTCGTCGCCGATGCGGCGCAGCGACAACGGCGACGATGGCCCCTCCGTGCTGGGGGTCCTCGTGCGGGGCGTGGCGCTGGTGGTGGTGCTGCCGTTCCGGCTGGCCTGGGAGCTGCTGACGGCCGCCGGCAGAGGACTGTACCGCTGGGTGCTGGCCCCGATCGGCCGGTTCCTGGACCAGTGGGTGCTGCGTCCACTCGGGTGGTTGTTGCAGCATCTGATCTGGATTCCGCTGCAATGGCTGGGCCGTGCCGCACTGTGGCTGTGGCAGACCCTGATCTGGTTGCCGCTGGTCTGGTTGTGGCACAACGCCCTGTGGCCCCCGCTGCGCTGGTGTGGGCGCGGACTGGCCTGGCTGTTCCACACCCTGCTCGTGGTGCCGTTGTACTACCTGGTGTGGGTGCCGGTGACCTGGCTGGTCCGGGTACTCACCCCGGCCCTGCGGCAGGTGGGCCGGTGGCTGGTGGTCCTGGGCGGGTACCTGGGCGCCGGGCTGTCCTGGGCCTGGTGGGCCTCCGGCCGGATCCTGTGGTGGTGCTGGGCGGTGACCCTGCGTCCACTCTGGCTGGGGGCCCGCTGGCTGTGGCGGCACCTCGTGGTGCCGGTGGGCCGGGCGATCCGCGCCGTCTGGCGATTCACCGTGGTGGCGCCGGCCCGCTGGCTGCGGACCAGAGTCCTGGAGCCGGTCGGGCGGGAGATCCGCGAGACCCTGTACGCCCTCGGCCTGCTGCGCTGAGCGGCGCTCAGAGGACCAGATTGAGCAGTACGGTCAGCACGATCGAGGCGACGACCGAAACGAGGATCATCAGAAGGCAGCCGAGGCCGCCGCCGGCGGGTCGGATCTCCGTGTTGCCGATACGCATGGGGTTCACCCGTTCTTCAGGGGGGCGAGTCGGTCATGATCGCGCTCGTCGAGCAGGGCCCGAACGACGTCGGCGACCTGGTGGGGGGCGGTGCTGGCGACGTTGTGTGCCGCGCCCGGCACCGAAACGGTACGGGCCTGGGGCACCAGGGCAGCCGCCCGGTCCCGCCAGGCCCTGCCGACTCGACCGCCGCTCCACCGGTTCCTGCCGGGTCGACCGCTGCGCTGGGTCCTGCCGGGTCGACGGCTGATCCGGCGGGCTCACAGGTCGCGCAGGCGGGGGAGGAGTTCGTCCTGCGCCCACTCCAGGAACATCGGCTGGCTGTCCCCGCCGACCTGGACCAGTGCCACATGGGTGAACCCGGCGTCGACGAACTTCCGGAACGCCTCCACATGCTTGTCCACGTCCGGCCCGCAGGAGATGCCGGCCGCCACGTCCTCCTCGCGGACGCTGCGGGTGGCCGCCTCGAAGGCGTCGTTGTCCGGCAGGTCGGTGTTGACCTTCCAGCCCAGCCCGAACCAGCGGAACTGGTCGTGGGCGATCTTGCGGCACTCCGCCTCGTCCGGGCCGTAGCAGATGGCCACCTGCCCGTACCGGGGTCGTCCGGCACCCCCGGCCTGCTCGTACATCTCCACCAGGCGGGCCTCGGGGTCGGTGGCGACCATGGCGTCGCCGTACTCGGCGGCCAGGGTGGCGGACTGTCGACCGGAGGCGGCCACCGCCATCGGCACCGGAACCTCCGGCCGGTCCCAGACGTAGGCGTCCGGCACGTCGTAGTGGTTGCCGGAGAAGGTCAGGGTCTCCCCGCAGAGCAGCGGACGGATGATCTGCAACGCCTCCTCGAACATCTCGTGCCGCTGCTGCACGTGCGGCCAGGCGCCGACAACATGCTCGTTGAGGTTCTCCCCGGCACCCAGCCCCAGGGTGAAGCGTCCGTCCGAGAGCACCCCGATCGTCGAGGCCTTCTGCGCCACCACCGCAGGGTGGTAGCGGCGGATCGGGCAGGTCACGAAGGACATCAGCTCCGCGCGGGAGGTGGCGTGGGCGACGGCCCCGAGCACCGACCAGGCGTACGGGGAGTGTCCCTGTGACTCCAGCCAGGGGTAGTAGTGGTCGGACATGACGAGGTGGTCGAAACCGGCCGCCTCGGCCCGTACCGCGTAGTCGACCAGTTCCTTCGGGCCTGCCTGTTCACACATCAGGGTGTAACCGATGTTGACCATGGTGTCTCCTTCCGGGCCGGGTGGCCCGTTCCGGATACCCCGGTCCGGAACTGCCAACCCTCGCCGATGCTTGACGCTTGCCGACCCCCTGCCTACCGTTGACCTGAACCGGTTCAGGCGCTGATCTACCGCGCACCCTGTGGTGGGGGTGCCCGCCCCCGTGACGGCTCGGTCCCGTACGCGGTCACGGGGGCGGTGCGGTTCGCGATGCGTACTGAACCGGTTGCTTTAACCCATCCATCGGCCTACGCTGATGTCTGCCTCGCCGGGCCCTGCTACGCGGCTGCCGGGCTACAGCCGCCACCCGCTACCCATTCACCCCCTGGGCACGGGGGAGAGAACTCATGCGAGGAAGATCATGAGAAAACTGTTCGCGGGCGTCGGTGCCATCCTGTTGGCCACCGTCGCCGCCGTGTTCGCCTTCGGCCCGTCAGCGCAGGCCGCCTCCGGCTTCACGGTCAGCGGCGGCAAGCTCTACGACGCCAACGGTCAAGAGTTCATCATGCGCGGGGTCAACCACGCGCACACCTGGTACACCCACCAGACCAGGTCCTTCGCCGACATCAAGGCCCTCGGCGCGAACACCGTCCGAGTGGTGCTCTCCAGCGGCGACCGGTGGACCCGCAACAGCGCCGAGGACGTGACCAACGTGATCGGGCTCTGCAAGGCCCACCGGCTGATCTGTGTGCTGGAGGTGCACGACACCACCGGCTACGGCGAGCAGAGCGGGGCGGTCAGCCTCGACCGCGCGGTCGACTACTGGCTCAGCATCGCCAGCGCCCTCAACGGCCAGGAACGGTTCGTGATCGTCAACATCGGCAACGAGCCGTACGGCAACCAGAACTACTCCTCCTGGGCCACCGACACGAGCAACGCGATCCGACGGCTGCGCGACGGGGGCCTGACCCACACCATCATGGTGGACGGCCCGAACTGGGGTCAGGACTGGTCCTTCACCATGCGGGACGCCGCCCCGACGGTGTTCAACGCCGACCCGGCCCGCAACATCGTCTTCTCCATCCACATGTACGGGGTCTTCGACACCGCCGCCGAGATCAGCGACTACCTGGGGCGGTTCCGCAGTCGACAGCTGCCGATCGTGGTCGGCGAGTTCGGCCACTACCACTCCGACGGCGACCCCGACGAGGACGCCATCCTGTCGTACACCCAGGCCAACGGGATCGGTTGGCTGGGCTGGTCGTGGAGCGGCAACGGTGGTGGGGTCGAGTACCTGGACATGGCCACGAACTTCAACCCGAACCAGCTGACCACCTGGGGCGAGCGGTTGTTCAACGGCACCAACGGCATCCGGCAGACCTCCCGGCAGGCCAGCGTCTACGACTCCCTCCCGCCGCCCACCTCGCCCCCGCCCACGACCACTCCGCCGCCCACCTCGCCGCCACCCACCTCGCCCCCGCCGAGCACCCCGCCGCCGTCGCCGGGCTCCGGCTGCACCGCCACGTACACGATCACCAACCAGTGGCAGGGTGGCTTCCAGGGTGACGTACGGGTGACCGCCGGGCCCAACGCCATCAACGGCTGGACGGTGCGGTGGACGTACGCCAACGGCCAGTCCGTGACCCAGTCGTGGAACGCCACCGTCAGCACCAGCGGCTCGACGGTGACCGCCCGCAATGTCGACTACAACGGCCGGCTCGGTGCCGGCGCCAGCACCAGCTTCGGCTTCATCGGCGGCTGGGCCGGCACCAACTCCGTACCCACGGTGACCTGCACCGCCAGCTGACGACCCGGTGGCCGGGTCCGCGCGGACCCGGCCACCGGCGGCTCGTGGTCGCCCCCGGGTTGCCCTCCACACGGCAGCAGGCATCCGGTGGGGGCTATAACGACATGATGGGCGCAACCCCTACCCTCGTCGTCGTCAGCGGGCCGCCTGCGGCCGGCAAGACGACACTGGCTCACCTGCTCGCCCGGCGGATCGGCTGCCCCGCGATCTGCCGGGACGAGATCAAGGAAGGCATGGTCCACGCCACCGGCGACTTCACGGTGACACCGGTCGACGACTTGAGTCTGCGGACCCTGCCCACCTTCTTCACGGTGCTTGAGGTGCTGCTGACCGCAGGGGTCACCGCGGTCGCCGAGGCGGCCTTCCAGGACCGCCTCTGGCGCCCCCACCTGGAGCCGTTGAGCAGGATCGCCGACATCCGGGTGGTGCACTGCCGGGTCGCCGCGCAGACGGCCTTCGACCGCCTCCGGCGACGGCAGGCCGAGAATCCGATCCGGCGCGCCCACGCCGACGCCACCCTCGGTGACGATGAGTCCACCTACGCCGTCGGTCACCACGGCTTCCAGCCCGTCCGGCTCGAGGTACCCCGGATCGAGGTGGACACCAGCGACGGCTACCGTCCCGGACTCGACGAGATCGTCGCCTTCGTCAACGCCGGACACTGAACACGGCGTGCGCTTTGCTGTGTTTTCAGCGACCTCACAGCGGCATTCGATAGGGTGCCCGCGTCAGCGTCCGCTCCTGAAAAGGGAGACCGGGCACCAGACCCCAGCGGGAGTACCGATGGTCTTCAAGAAGATGTTGAGCGCGCTCGGGGTGGGCGGTCCCAGTGTGGACACCGTCCTGGCCAATCCGCATACCCGGCCAGGGCAGCCCCTCGACGGCCAGGTCAACCTGATCGGCGGGGATGCCCCGGCGAACATCGAGCACCTCGCCGTGGGGCTGGTCACCCGGGTCGAGATCGAGAGCGGTGACAGTGAGTACGCCGGGGTCATGGAGTTCCACCGGCACCCGATCAGCGGCTCCTTCCAACTGGCCCCCAAGCAGCAGCTGTCCATCCCCTTCCAGCTGGTGGTGCCCTGGGAGACCCCCATCACGGACGTGTACGGCCAGCGGCTGCGCGGCATGACGATGGGGCTGCGTACCGAGCTGTCCATCGCGCGGGCGGTCGACAAGGGCGACCTCGACCAGGTCAGCGTGCACCCCCTGCCGGTGCACGAGCGCATCCTGGAGGCCTTCCTCCAGCTCGGTTTCCGGTTCAAGTCCGCCGACCTGGAGCGGGGTCGCATCCACGGCGTACAGCAGACCCTGCCGTTCTACCAGGAGATCGAGTTCTTCGCCGCTCCGCAGTACGCGCAGACCATCAACGAGCTTGAGCTGACCTTCGTGACCAACCCGCACGGTGTCGACGTGGTGTTGGAGTGCGACAAGCGCGGCGGTTTCCTCAACCCCGGCCACGACGTCTTCGGGCGCTACCAGGTCTCGCACGCCGAGGCCGAGCGCTCGGACTGGGTGCAGGTGGTCGACGGCTGGCTGGGCGAGACGGTCGGCCGGTACGGCAGCATGCGGGCCCAGAACTTCGGCCCCCCCGGGTACGGCGCCCCGCAGGGTTACGGTCAGCAGCCGGGTTATGGCGGCGCGCCCGGATACCCGCCGGGCTACCCCCCGCAGGGAGTGCCGCCGCAGGGGTACCCGCCGCAGGGCTACCCGGCCCCGCACGCCGCCCAGGGCTACCCCCAGCAGGGGTACGGCGCCCCGCAGGGCTACGGTGCTCCCCCCGGATACGGCCCGCCCAACAAGTACGGCCACCCGCAGCAGCACCGCAGTGGCCCCGGCATGGGCGGCATCGTGGCCGGCGCGGCCCTCGGCGCCATGGGTGGCATGGTGGCCGGTCACATGATCGGCAACGCCCTCGAGGGTGGCGAGGAGGAGATCGCCGAGGCCGCCGGTGACTTCGGCGGCGACGACTTCGGAGGCTTCGAAGAGTTCTAGGAGCCGATGCTCCCGTGACAACAGACGGTGGCCCTCCGGGAAGATCCCGGAGGGCCACCGCTTCTAGGGTCGACGTGCCGTGCGGGCATGTCGCCCGTCAACGGCCTCGGCTCCGTTCCTTGGCCGAACGCTTCTGACTACCGGCCTTGGCCAGACCACGGCTACCCAGGTAGCCCAGGGTCAGCAGGGTGATGAAGAACCACGCCTGGCTGGGGTTGTTCAGGTTCAGGCCGTTGGCGGTCGTGCCGCGCCAGAAGGCGGAGATCACGACAAGGGTCACCGCCGCCGCGTAGATCCAGAATTCCGTCGTCAGGAACGCCTGCTTGGTCTCCGTACCCGGCGACGGCTGCGGCTCCCGATGGCCGTCGTACGCCGGCATCGGCCGGGTGGGTGCCTCGTGCATGGCCTGACGGCTCTGTACGTCCTGCGCCGGACGGTTCATCGGCCTGGTGGATGCAGCCTGCGTGCTCATCTGTCCTCCTCAGGATGCGATGAGTCCTGCGATCCCTCGCCCCGCTACCGCGTGTCGGCCACGGCACGGTTCGCGTACTGGCGGGGGCACCAGGGGTCTACCCGGCCCCTCACCGGCAGTAACCCCGGATCCTCCAGCCGGACCCGGCCCAGCGTGCCCGGCAACCCCCACCGCTCCACTTCGGTGAAATGTCCGAGTTCTTTGACGGTGCGGCCGTCCCGGCCGCCCGATTCGTCCGTACCCCGGCCGAACTTGTCCTGCACCCCTGGGCGGGGTTAGTCCAGCACCCCTGCCGAGTCAGCGGGCGGGACGGGGTTTGTCCGCCCGGCCGACGGGCACCCAGCGAGTTCGACGCGTTAGCGAGGTGATGAATCATGCGTGAGGACGACCTGCGACAGGACGCCGCCCGCCGGGCCGAGGAGCGACTCACCGCCGATGTGTACGGCGAGGGTGCCCTGGACGAGGTGACGGTGCCGCCTACCGATGTGAACAGCGCCATCCAGCGCGACGACCCGGACGACCCGGCGAAGGTACCGGTCGACCCGAACGTGCTGCGCGACGGTGGCCCCACCCGCGGACAGGGCGCGATCACCACCACCGGAGGCACCGCCGGCCCGGCCAGCGCGCGCCGGGTGGCCCGCCAACCGGAGCGGCACCGCGGCAAGGTGGCCCCAACCACGACAGGTGACGCCACCACCGGCGGCCTGAGCACCCCAAACGGCGGCCCCACCAGCGACCAGTCCACCCCCTCCACCCAAACCACCAACCTCACCTAACCACCCACCCACCCACCCCCACCCCCACCGGTCCCACCGGGTCCCCACCCACCCGCCTATAGGCGTTGATCATGAGGTTGGCGGCACCCTGGAGATCGACTACTGCCGTCAACCTCATGATCAACGGGGCGAAACTCAGGGGGTGGGGGTGAGGGTGGTTAGGTGTTGGGTGGCTCGGGTCAGGGCTACGTAGAGGTCGCTGGGGCCTCTTGGGGATTCGGCGACGATCTGGTCGGGGTCGACCACGATGACGGAGTCGAACTCCAGGCCCTTGGCCTCGGCGACGGTCAGGATGACCACCCGGGACTCCAGGTCGGGTTGTTCGCCGATGGCGGCCTCGGGGAGGGCGGCGGTCACCACGGTGCCGAGTTCCTCGACCCGGGTGGCCGGCACGATCACTCCCAGTCGACCATCCGTGAGGGCGGCGGCCTCGGCCGTGACCACCTCGACCAACTCCGCCGCCAGCCGGTCCGCCGGGGTCCGGCGGGACACCGGGGTACGACCGCTGGAGCGGACCGCGCGGGGTGGTCGCAGCGCCGGATCGATCTGGGCCAGCACGTTTGCGGCGACCGCCATGATCTCGGCCGGGGTGCGGTAGCTGACGGTCAACTCCGTCAGCCGCCACCGGTCGGCCACGTAGGGTTCCAGCGCCTGCGCCCAGGAGGGGGTACCGGCCAGGGCGCCGGTCTGCGCCACGTCACCGACGATGGTCATCGACCGGCTGGGGCAACGGCGCATCAGCAGCCGCCAGGCCATCGGCGAGAGTTCCTGCGCCTCATCGACGATCACATGACCGAAGGCCCAGGAGCGATCGGCCGCCGCCCGTTGGGCGGTGGTCAGCCGGTCGGCCTCCTCCTGACGTTCCAGCAACTGGTCGGCGTCGAGCAGGTCGGTGACGCCGAGGATCTCGCCGCCTTCGGCCTCGTCCTCCACGTCGATCGAGCGGGAACCCCGGGCGATCTCCAGAACCCCCTCGGCGTACTCGCGTTGCAGGGCGCGCAGCCGCTCCCGGCGGGCGCCGGCGGCCCGGTCGTCCTCGCCGAGCAGCTCCGCGGCCTCGTCCAGCAGCGGCACATCGGCCGGGGTCCACCCGCCCGGTTCCCGGTGCAGGGCGGCCCGCTCGTCCGCAGTGAGCATCGGCGCGGCGGTGGCGATCCGGTCGGGGTCGGCGTACAGGTCGGCGAGCAGACGCTGCGGGGTGAGCACCGGCCACAACTCGTCCAGGGTGGCCCGTACCTCGGGCTCCTCGCGCAACTCCCGACGGAGCTCGGCGAGATCCGCCTCCTCCAGCAGGTTCTCCCCGCCGAGGGGGTCGGCGCCGATGCGCTCGGCGACCTGGTCGGCAAGCGCGTGGATGATCTCGATGTCGAACACCGCGCGGGCCAGATTGTGCGGCCGACCGCTGCGGCGGGCCCGATCCCGGGCCTCCCGCACGGTCGCCGGGTCCAGCACCAGGATCTCCCGCTGCGGCAGCTCGATCTCCAGCGGCTCCTCGGGCACCCGCTGCCGGTCGCGTACCGCGTTGGTCAGGACCTCGACCATCACCGGCCGGCCCTTCACGGCGGCCGTGGTGGGCGGCTCCACCCGCCGCGCGTACACCCCGGGAAAAAGGTCAGCCTGGGTACGCAGCAGCACCCCGGTCTCGGCCAGGGCGGGCAGCACCTGGGAGATGTAGCGCAGGAAGGTGAGGTTCGGCCCGACCAGCAGTACGCCCCGGGTCGACAGCTCCCGCCGGTGGGTGTAGAGCAGGTACGCCGCCCGGTGCAGGGCCACCGCGGTCTTGCCGGTGCCGGGGCCACCCTGCACCACCATCACCCCGGGCAGGTCGGCCCGGATAATCCGGTCCTGCTCGGCCTGGATGGTCTCGACGATGTCGCGCATCCGCCCGGTCCGGCCCGCGTTCAACGCCGCCAGCAGGGAGGCCTCGCCGGTCAACTCCTCGTGGGCGGTGGGGGAGGCGGTGTTCAGGTCGAGCACCTCGTCGTTGAGGCCGATCACCTTGCGCTGCCGGGTACGCAGATGCCGGCGGCGCCGGATGCCCTGGGGGTTGGCGGCGGTGGCCAGGTAGAAGGCGCGGGCCGCCGGGGCGCGCCAGTCCATCAGCAGCGGATCGTAATCACCCTCGGTGTCGAAGATGCCGATCCGCCCGATGTAATGGCGCTCACCCTCGTCGGTGTCCAGCCGACCGAAACACAGACCGTTCTCCACGGCCGAGAACTGCTCGACCTGATCGGCGTACATGCGCACCGCGCTGTCGCGTTGAGAACGGGCCTGCAAGGTGCCGCCGGTCACCCGCAGTTCCTCGGTCAGCCGCTGCGACGCCTGCTCCCGCAGGTCGTCCAGGCGCTGGTAGAGCATCGAGACGTACTCCTGCTCGCGGCCGATCTCGTCGTCGGACGGCGAACCGTCGGAGTGCCTTGACAATCCGTCTCCCAATTGATTAGTCTCCGAGGTAAGAACGGCTTTTTCGGCCGTTCTTTTTTGTTGCCCCAACGGGTAAAGATACCTCCCCGCAGGCCGCCGGAACCAGCCGCCGGCCCGCCGCCGCATCCGTGCCTACCGGGGCGGGCTGGTGACTGTCAGCCACGCTTCGTGCAGACCTGTTCCGAGCGGGCCACCACCTCGGTGGACCAGACCACAGCGACGGTGAAGCAGTAGTCCAGGCTGCGGTTCAGCCCGTAGACGACGAAGCTGTCCGTGCCGGCGGGCAGATCGGCGAAGGGGCTGGGCGGCTGCCCGGCCCGGCCCCCGGAGACGATCACCGGCCCCTCGCTGCCGGCCGGGTACTCCCAGCTCAAGGTCACGTTGTCCCGGTTGTCGCGCAGGGTTAGCCCGGTGGGCGGGGCCCCGGGGGAAGCGGAGGCCTCCGGCGGTGTTGCCGTGGCCGGCGCACTGCCGGCGGTGCCGCTCGGGGCCGGCGCACCGGGTTCGCCGCCGCCGACCTGGGACACCCCGGCGATGACGGCGGCCGCGCCGAGCAGCACCACGACCACCCCGGCCGCGACGATCGGCACCATCCGGCGGGACCGATCGGGGGCGGGGGTGGGGGCGCTCCGGGGCACCGGCACCGGGAGCAACCGCGAGGGCGGCCCGGACCGTGGCGGCTCGTCCACCCGGCGAAGCCGATAGACCCCCGGGGCCTGCGGCGCCGGCCCGGTAAGGCCCACCACACTCGGCGGTACGGAGGTGGTCCGCTCGGGATACGGCTCCGGCGGTACGGCCCGGTAGGGGTCGGCAGGTGCCGCCTGGTACGGGTCTGGAGCTGCGGCCTGATCCTGGTCCGGGGACGCGGCTCGGTAGGGGTCCGAAGATGCGACTTGATACGGATCCGAAGACGTGGCCTGGTACGGATCCGGGGGTACGGCCCGGTAGGGATCCGAGGATTCAGCCTCGTAGGGATCCGGGGACGCAGCCTGGTAGGGGTCCGCAGATGTGGCCTGGTACGGGTCCGGGTGGGTCGGAGGGTCCGGGTAGGGATCCGGTTCGGGTTGCTCGGGGGGCGCTGCCCACCAGTCGTGCGGGGGGCCGGCCGGGCCGTCGGCGGGCTGGCGGGGGGTGGGGACCGGGGAGGCTGCCCCGGGCGGGTGGTAGCCGTGACTGGGGTGGTATCCCTCAGCGGGGTGCTGCTCCTCGCCCTGGTGCGGGCTGAGCGGATCGGAGGCCGCCGACCATCCCGACTCGCCGGTGGCCGGATCCTCGGTCGGCCAGGTGGGGGCCGGGTCGGTGCTGCTCGGCGAGGCACCCCACGGTGGGGCGTCGCCCGGGGGTGGGACCCGGGCGGCCGGTACGACCGGGTCCTGAGTGCTCACCGGTGGGGTGTCCGCGCAGACGTGATCCGGGTTGGCGGCGGCCCGGGACAGGGCCGCCACCTGGGCGGTCAGTGGATCGTCCGGGGCCAGATGCCGGCGGCTGAATTCGCGGGCCAGGGCCAGGTTGTCCTGTGCCTCCGCGAACTGCCCACAGTCGCGTTGCATCGCACCGAGCCGGGCCAGCATCTTGATGCCGCTGGGGTGGCCGTCGCCGTACACCTCGCGGTGCAGTTCCCAGGCGTCCTGGAGGCGGTCGCGGGCGACCTGGCACTGGCCTCGGGCGTACTCCACCGTGGCCAGGTCGGCGTGGGCGGCCAGCACCCGCAGTGACTCGGGACCGTCCGTCGCGGTCAGTTCGATGATGACGTCCTGGTACAGCCGGGCGGCCCGGGACCAGCTGCCGACCCGGTGCAGCACCGCCGCCAGGGTCGCGGCGGCAGCCACCGTACGCGGGTCGGAACGGCCGTGCAGAGCGGTGCTGGCGGCGTACGCGAAGGCGGCCCAGCCCCGCGCCGAGTGTGGCTCGCCGAGGGCGACCAGGACCCGGGCGTGCAGGCCGGCCGCCTCGGCCAGCTCGGGTGTCGCGTTGGCCGGGCGCGGGTCGGCGCCGGACAACGCGTCGGCGAGCAGCCGTTGGGCACCGACGAGATCGCCGGCGGAAACCAGGTCATGAGCCTGATCAGTCAGTTCACCGAAGCCGGAAGGCACGCCCCATCGTGCTCATTCGACGACGTTATGTACAAGTCCCGCGCCTTGGCGGTTCGGTCAGGATCCGGTCACGCCCCGGCTCAGGTGATCGTTGAGCGCCTCGCTGATCCGGCGTAGTTGATCCACCTGAGCTGGGCTGAGGGCGTCGAACAGGTGTCGGCGTACCCCTTCGACGTGGCCGGGGGCGGCGGCGGCCAGGGTGGCGAAACCCTCGTCGGTGAGCCGGGCGATCTGTCCCCGTCGGTCGGTCGGGCAGTCCTCCCGGCGGACCCATCCGGCGGCTTCCAGCCGGGTCACCGCGTGGGACAGGCGGCTGCGGGAGGAGTCGGTGGCGTCGGCCAGTTCGCTCATCCGCAGTCGACGCTCGGGGGCCTCGGAGAGACGGACCAGGATCTCGTAGTAGGCGTGGGGGATCCCGGCGTCGCGTTGCAGTTCGCGGTCGAGGGTGTCCATCAGGGCCCGGGAGGCGGCCAGGAACCCCCGCCAGGTGCGCTGCTCGTCCGGATTCAGCCAGCGGGTCATGACGACCATCATACTCTCGGGTAGTTGAACGTTCAACCAAAGCGGGCTAGCGTCGGTGACATGGGAATTCACCGTCTCAACCACGCCGTGCTCTACGTCAGCGACCTTGACCGCAGCGTCACCTTCTACCGGGAGGTGCTGGGCTTCCGGCTGGTACCGATGACCCCGAAGGGCTTCAGCGGGGCCGCCTTCCTCCAGGCGCCCGGCTCCACCAACGACCACGACCTGGGCCTGTTCGCCATCGGCGCCCGGGCCGGGGCCTCGACCGCCGGGCGCGCCACCGTCGGCCTCTACCACCTGGCCTGGGAGGTGGACACCCTCGACGAACTGGCCGACACCGCCCGGCGACTGAGCGCGGCGGACGCCCTGGTCGGCACCTCCGACCACGGCACCACCAAGAGCCTGTACGGCCGCGACCCGGACGGACTGGAGTTCGAGGTGGTCTGGCTGGTGCCGGCCGACCGGCTGGACGCCGCCGCCCTGGCCGCCCGGACCCGCATCGGTCGGCTGGACCTGTCGGCCGAGATCGCCCGCTACGGCGGCAGCACCCGGGGCGGGGTCGGGATCTCCATCCCCGCCTGAGGTGTTGCTCTCGCCCTGCCCACCGGGCTTCCAGGGCGGTGGGGTAGAACGGGAGGGTGGTGGGTCTGCGGGTCTGGGAGCGGTATCTGGGTGGGTGGCTGACCGGGGCCCTGGGGCGGGCCCGGCGGGCCACCATCGCGATCGGGTACGCCGGTGGGGATGCCGGGCCGGCCGAGACCGCCCTGCGGGTGGTCGGCGAGCACGCCCACCGGCTGGGCGGTTGCCGGCTCTCCGTGCTGGTGCTGGCCGACGGCACCGAGGACCTGCCGGCCCGCCTGGGTGCCGTCGAGGCCAAGCTGCCGCCGCAGGTGGCGGTGCACCTGATGCCCGGTGCGCCCAGCCAGTTGCCGGTGGCGCTGCGGGCGGCCGGTGCGGCCGGTGCCCCGGTGCTGTCCTACCTGGCCGCACCGGGTCCGGTGGACCCGGTGGCGCTCACCGCCTCGGCCGGTGGGCGGCCCGCCGAGGTGCTGGTGCTCTCCGGTGCGGACACTCCCGTGCGGCCCGCCCTGGCCGATGCCGGGTTTCCGCTGGTGAGCGAGGTGGAGTGGGCCGAGGGCGGCGGGCGGATCGGGTTCGGCACCGGCTCGGACCGCAACCTGGAGACCTTCAAGGAGGCCCTGTGGGCCGCCGGCGCCGCCCTCCGGGACCCGCAGGGCCTGCCCCTGCGGACCGACCAACCGGTGGAGACCGCGCCGCTGGGCGGTGCACTGCTGGCCGAGTTGACCCGGCACGGTCCGCGTACGGTCACCGAACTGCGCCGGTACGCCGTCACCGCCACGGCCTACCGGGCGGTGGACGCGGTCCGGGCGCTGACCGGGTTGCTCGACTCGGGGCAGGTGAGCCGGGACCCGCAGCAGGGCCGCCTCGGTGGTGACGTAATGATCACCGCAGGCTGACCAACCGGCGGGCCGATCGGCTCCGCCGGACACGCGAGTGGGGCGCCGGTCAACTCCGACGCCCCACTTTCGACTGCGAGAACTCTCACGCCCGGGACTTGTCCTGTTTCCACGACAGCGGGCCGGGTAGGTCAACCCTGTGCGCCTTGGCCCGCGAGTTCCACGACCAGCGTCCGAGCTTGATGCTCCAGGACGAGAATCCGTTCTGGGTGAAGTTCAGGATCAGCGGCCCGAACTTCTTGCGCTTGCGGAACATCAGACCCATGACGGGCCTCCCTTCGTCACGTCCCCTGCGCGCTCGAAGATGCCCGTAACGCCGACTCGGCAAACGCCGCTGATCTCCATTGGAGGCCGTCGCCTCACCACAACCCGAATATCCCATTTATCAGATGGGTTATGCGGATCAGTAGATACTGGTTGGATCGGTGTTGTGCGGAGCCAGCGGCATCTGTCTCACATTTTGAAGGTGCCGGGGGTTCGCTCGACCCCGCGCACCGGAGAGGACTTGCCATGCAGCACCCCGTACCTCTGCGCGAAAGCCACCCCACCCTGCCGATCCGCGACCTGGACGGCGGTGTGACCACCGTCGGGCGGGACCGGGTGGACCAGCTGCGACCGGTGGACCAGGAGCTGTTCGACACCCTGCGGCACCGGCAGGCCGCCATGGTCACCGTGGTCACCGCGGTGGCCCGCAACACCCGGTCCGCCGGCCTGCGGGAGCCGCTGCGCGCCGGATTCACCGCGACCAGCTTCACCACCCTGTCCGTACGCCCACCGCGGGTGTCGTTCTGCTACGACACCACCACCCCGGTCGCCGCCGTGCTGGACCGGGCCGAGCACGTGGGGGTGCACCTGCTGGCCGCCAACCAGACCGAAGCCGCGACCGTCTTCGGCACCGGCGGGGTCGACCCCTTCGCCGCGTACCCCTATTGGGAGTCCGGCCCCTTCGGGCTGCCGCTGCTGACCGGGGTACCGGGCCGGATGCTCTGTCGGGTGGAGCACCGGATCCCCGCCGGCGACCAGACGCTGGTCATCGCCGAGCCGCTGGCGCTCTCCGTCGGCGTCGACGGTGACCCCCTGCTGCACCATCGCGGCAGCCCCGCCACGGCGACACCCCTCTGACCGGCGGCCGCCGGGGCGTGGATCAGCGCGGCTCCCAGGCGTCCGGTTGGGTGGTCAGCCGCCGCACATGAGCCGGCAGCCGCCCGCTGATCACATCCGCCAGACTGACCTCGTCGACCACCCGCCGCAGCGCGGCCCGTACCGCCACCCAGAAGCCCGGCAGGTGCTGCGCCACCCCCTCGTAGCTGGTCTCCTCCGGACGCATACCCCGGACACCGGCCAGCGGGCCCTCCACCGCCCGCAGCACCGCGCCGACGGTCACCTCCCGGGGTGGCCGGGCCAGGGCGTAGCCGCCCTCCGCCCCCCGCTGGGCCCGGACGATGCCGGACCGACGCAGGTCCGCCAGCACCGCCTCCAGGAACTTTCGCGGCATGTCCTGCTCCGCGGAGATGGTCTGAGTGGACAGCAGGGCCGGGTACGCGGCCGCCAGGCTCAGCGCCGCCCGTACCGCGTAGTCGCCACGCGCGGAGATCTGCACCCTGCCATCATGCCCAATCCACGCCGACCGCAGGGCCGTCGGGCCCAGTCGATCCTGGCTGTCACCCCTGGTGGATGTCGGTCTGGGTGTCGACCGGCGAACGGGGACGGATCACCGGGCCCGGGCCGGGACGGTCGCGGGCGGCCCGGAAGGAACCGGGGCTGACCCCTACCTCGCGGGTGAAGAACCGGCCGAAGTTGGTCGCCTCGCTGAAACCGAGTTGCCGACCGATCTGGGCGATCGGTTCGTCCGTGGCGGCCAGCAACCGGCTGGCCTGGAGGGCCACCCGCTCGTCGACGACCTGTTTCGCGCTGCGGCCGGTCACCGCCAGACAGGCCCGGGTCAGCGTACGCACCGAGCAGCCGAGCCGGTCGGCGTAGTCCTCGACCCGGCGACTGTGCTGGAAGCCCAGCTCGACCTCTCGGCAGAACCGACGGAAGGTGACCTCCTCCGGACGCGACTCCGGCCGGCGACCGTCCGAGGGCAGCATGGTCAACCGCAGCAGCAGCACGGTCAGTTGGTGACGCAGCAGACTGCGGCCGGCCGGAGTGTCCCGGTGCCGCCGAGAGTCCACCGTCAACTGAGTCACCTCGTTGATGACGGCGTCCTCGTCCTCACCGGCCAACTGGAACCAGGCCGGCCCCTCGTCGAGGGCCACCTCCAGCCCGCGCAACGCCTCCGGATGCCAGCGCACCACGGTGGCGTCCAACTCGGGCAGCGCACACCGCAGCACCTGCCCGGGGCGTACCCGCAGCAGGGTGCCGGGCCGGCAGGGCAGGGGGCGGAAATCGACCTCGGTGTACCCGTGGCCGCTGGTGGTCAGCACGATCAGCTCCCGGTCGAGCAGGACCGGTCGCCGCCACCGTGGGTCGGGCGCCAGACTGCCCAGGGTGATCGTTTCGATCTCGCCGGTGGGGTCGAACGGGGCGGGGGAGAGGTGATCGGAAGGGACCATCACCAGCGACGTTAGCCCGCGCGTCGGCGGTATGCATCTTCTCCGGCCGGTGCGTCCGCATTCTCCTGCGGGTTGTCGGGGCCGGGCCGGACGGCTAAGTTTCCGATCGGTAGCGATCCGACCGTGTTGATGTCCGCGCGGTCCGGGTCGCCAGGCCGACTCGCGAGAGGATTCCCATGACCGCGCTGTTCTCGGTTGACGGCAAGACGGTCCTGGTCACCGGCGGATCGCGGGGGATCGGGCTGATGATCGCCCGAGGCTTCGTCGAGGCCGGGGCGGAGGTCATCATCTCCTCCCGGAAGGCGGAGGTGTGCCGGGCGGTGGCCGAGGAGCTGTCCGCCCACGGCAGGTGTACGGCGATCCCCGCCGACCTGAGCAACGACGAGGGGGCGCAGGCCCTGGCCCAGGCGGTACGCCAGCGGGTCGACCGACTCGACGTGCTGGTCAACAACGCCGGAGCGACCTGGGGTGCACCACTGGAGGAGTACCCGCAGAGCGCCTTCGACAAGCTCTGGGCGGTCAACGTCAAGGCCGTGTTCCGGCTGACCACCGCACTGCTGCCGGCCCTGCGGGCCGCCGCCACGGACGACGACCCGGCCCGTGTGATCAACATCGGCTCGATCGACGGCCTGCGGGTGCCCTCGATGGAGGTGTACGCCTACTCGGCCACCAAGGCCGCGGTCCACATGCTGACCCGCAGCCTGGCCCACCAGTTGGCCGAGGAACGGATCACCGTCAACGCGATCGCCCCCGGCCCCTTCGAGAGCAAGATGATGGCCTTCGCCCTGGAGGACCCGGGGTCGCGGGCCGCCATCGAGGCGCAGGTGCCACTGGGACGAATCGGTCGACCGGAGGACATGGCGGGCACCGCGATCTACCTGGCCTCCCGGGCCGGCGCGTACCTGACCGGTGCGGTGATCCCGGTCGACGGGGGCATCACCAGCCACGGCTGAGGGACTGCACGGGTCGGGTGGGTGAAGGCGGGAGGCTGTCCGCGTACCGCCGGACATGCCAGGGCCGCGCGGACCCGGAAGGTCTGCGCGGCCCTGGTTCCGGTCGTGGTCAGCGCCCGGCGAGCAGCCGGTTGACCGCCGTGTCGACATCCAGGTGCTCGGCCTCCCGGCCGCGCGGAACGACGACATAGGTACGCCGCAGGAACCGCACCAGTACGCTGCGCGGCACCTCGAACAGGGCGTTGCCGTCCGGCGACGACAGCGCCAGCGCGACGAAGTCGCCGCGCGGAGTGGCCCAGGGCCAGACCCGGACATCCCCGATGCCGGCCGGTTCGTCCAGGCCGGTGACCAGCAACTCGCGGGCGAACGACCAACTCACCGCCTCGCCACCGGCCGATTCGGCATGGAACAGGACATGGACCGCATACGGGTCAGCAGGGTCGTAGCGCAGACTGGCACGCACCGGCAAGGCGGTGGCGTCAGGCGCGACTAGCCTTAGCGACGTCTCGACCTCAACGGTCGTCGGTCGGATGACACTCATGGACGTTCTCCCCCCGGCACCGCGTGCGGAACGCGCGTGTCCCGCTTTTCCCATACTCAGCCGCTACTCCTGGCTACGCTCCGCCATACGCTGACTTCACCCAGTGGTGGGAAGGGGGTCGGAAAGGCCACGAGAATGTGAAAATTCATCTAGGATTTCCGGTTCTGCCCAGTGCGTAGATCCCGCCCGGCATCGGGTGGTTCAGTCGTCGACTTACTCCGGTAACGTCCAGTCGGCCGTTGCAGTGACGGGCGCGCGCGACACTGGGGTCAGGAAATGGTCGTTGAGCGATCCTCAGTGGATCCCTCGGCGCGGCGGATCCGTCGAACGTCGCGGTCCGCGAGACGAACAGCGGGGGTACGGGGTGCCGAAAATGCAGGGGGGCCAGCGCGATCGGTCGACAGCCAGTGATCGGACCGGTCGTAACGCGGGGCACTACGCCAACGGGCCTGGTCCCGCCCGACGGGGCAACCCTCAGCTCAGGCAGGATGACCGGGGGCCGACGGGCCGGGCCGCGAGCAGTGAGGAGAGGGACGTCACCGTGTCGGACCGACGTGACCCACCCCGCTGGCGGGGCCGAGTCTCCACCACCCTCGCACTGATCCGAGCCAACCCCACCGGCCGACTGGCCCTGCGGATCATCATCGCGGTCCTCGGCGCCCTCGTCGTCGCCGTCGGAGTCATGCTCATCCCGCTCCCCGGCCCCGGCTGGCTGATCGTGATCGCCGGCCTCGGCATCTGGGCCGTCGAGTTCCACTGGGCCAAACGACTGCTCGCCTTCACCCGCCGCCACGTCCACGGCTGGGCCAACTGGGTGAAACGCCAGTCACTGCCCGTACGCGCCGCCCTCGGTGCGGTCGGCCTGCTCTTCGTCGCCGGGGTGGCCCTGATCTCGATCAAGCTGAGCCTCGACATCGACGTGATCGCCCAGGTCCTGCACTACTTCGCGACCCACTGACCCCGGGTTCGCGGTCCGGTCGCGCGATCGGGTAGAGTCATGCGCGCTGAGGGCGATTAGCTCAGCGGGAGAGCGCTTCGTTCACACCGAAGAGGTCACTGGTTCGATCCCAGTATCGCCCACGCACTAAAAAGGCCACCTTCCATCGATGAAGGTGGCCTTTTTGCTGCCCGTACAGCAGCGAAGTACAGCAGTTCGTCATCGCGTCAGGGATTCGCCGAGGCGCTTGAGCGCGTCTCTCGTCGCCTGCGAGGACACCTGGGTGTAGATCTCCATCGTCACCGAGAAGCGGGCGTGCCGGAGGATCTGCATGGCGACTCGTGGGTGGACGTCGAGGTCGGCCAGGAGGGTGGCGCAGGTCCGTCGCGCGTCGTGGACGGTGATCGGCTTCGTTGCCGCCTTGTCGCAGCGGATCTGCCAGGAGCGCTGGAAGTTACGCGGCTCGATGGGCGTGCCGTAGCGGGTGGTGAACACCAGGTCGTTGTCGTGCCACGCCTTACCGGCGGCTGCTCGGGCCTCGTCGCGTTGGTGCTTGCGCAGTCGGAGTGCGGTCAGGCAGATGTCGGGCAGGGGGAGGGTGGCGTCGGACGCCTGGGTCTTGGTGTCGCGGTGCAGGAGCTTTCCGCGTACGCGTTGCAGTTGCCGGCCGATGGTCAGTTCCCCGGCGTCGAGGTCGATGTCGGCCCAGGTGAGGCCGAGGGCTTCGCCTTTGCGTAGGCCGGTGACGAGGACCAGGGCATATGCGGCGTAGAGCGGATCGGCGTCGGCTCTGGCGGATTCCAGGAACCGGCGTGCCTCGTCGCTGGACCAGGACTTGCCGCGGCGACGGCGGACGGTGGCGAGGGTGACCGGCACGGCCGGGTTGCGGGTGATGAGGTCTTCGGCCTGGGCGTGGGTGAGGGCGGCCCGCAGCGCGGCCCGAATGTCGCTGACCGTGCGCGTCGACGGGACCGCCTGGCAGCACCGGCCGACCGCGCAGCAGCGCCGCTTCTCCTGACGGCGGGCGGCGTCCTTGCCCTGGGCGCAGCACTGGCAGGTACGGGCCACCTGGTTCAGCCAGGTCTGCACATCGCGCGCCTGGAGCCGGTCGAGCCGTTTGGACCCGAGGCCGGGGGAGAGGTAGCGGCGGACGAACGTCTCGTAGGTGGCGAAGGTGAGCGGCGCCCGGTTCGGCTCGATGATCTCGGTCAACCAGTAGGCCAGGAAGCTGCCGACCGTGGGAACGCTGGTCGCCACCGGTCCGGCCTTGGCCTGCTGGTGCAGTTTGATCCACTTGTCGTGGACGGCGTCGCGGGTCTTGCCGTAGACGTACTTGCGGGTCCGCTTCCCGTCCGGCTTGGTGACCCAGACGTACGCGGCGAAGCCGTTGCGGTACGGGAAGATCGAGCCTTCCCCGTTGGCGCGGGAACGTCCGGGCATCAGGCGGCCTCCTGCCGGTCGACCTGCTCGCGGATGTAGTCGTCGACCCATTCGGGGAGGATGCGGCGGTACTTGCCGTCCTTGATGGAGCGCAGTTCGCCGGTGGCGATCTTCATCTTGACCTTGGAGATGCCGAAGCCGAGCAGGACAGCGACCTCGGCGGGGGAGTACCAGCGCGGGTGGAGGTCATGGCTCACGCGGCGGCCCCGTTGAGCCGGGCTCCGTGGGCGAGTTCTTCCCGACCGATGCGTTTGCTTTTCCGTCGCTGGGCGGCGGCGGTGTTGGCCAAAAGTGCATCACCTTCGCTAAGCCAGCCGGACCCGACGTAGACGAGGGTGCCGATGGTGTCGGTGTCGGTGTCGTCGTTGTCTTCGGTGCGGCGGTAGGTGGCGCGGGTATCGCGGAGCAGGCGGAAGGTGACCGAGTAGCGGCGGGCCTTGGTGAGGAAGTGGCCGCCGAAGCCGAGCATGTGCGCCCAACGGCGCAGCCCGGCGTAGGGGCGAGGTTTGGCGTCAAGGCTGCCTTGACGGTCCTCGTCGGTTGCGGCGCCGCTGGCGGTATCAGTGCCGGTGGGCCGGCCGAGGTGCCAGCAGGCGTCGATGAGGCGGGCGAGGTGGTCGCCTCCTGGGTCGGCATAGCCGTCGATCGTGGCGGGGGTGAGTCGGGTGGAGCAGTGGCCGGTGGCTTCGGTGGCCTTGGTGGCGTACTTGGCCAGGTAGGCGGCGACCTTGCCGTCGGTCAGCTCGCCCCCGGCGCTATTGATTCGGCGAACGTCGACCGCTCGCCCCAGGCGACCAGCCCGCCTTCGGGCCGGTCTGGGTGCGGGGGCGTGGTGACGGTGATTCGCGAGGCGGCGACGCGGACCGCGTCTTCCAGGTCGTCAATGGTGATGCCGGCTGGCGGCGGCACGAGAGCGTCCGGGTTGTCCAGGTCGACGCTGTCGAGGCGCAGCAGCACGTGGAAGTGCACGGCGGCCCGGCGTTGCATCTCGGCGACCTTGCCGTGCGACACCCGCACGGGCGGCACCCAGCGGATCTTTCCGGAGGCGGTAACGACCCGGACGAAGGGGATGCCGCGCTTGCGGCAGAGGGCGGCGAGGCGGCGTTCGATGGCCTGCTTGGTGCGTCGCCACAGCTCGCCGGAGAAGTAGTTCCAGACGACCCTGGTAGAAGAGGTGTGTGAGACGACTGGATCCGCCGCAGCCCTTGTCAGATGCGATAAATCGGAGGCCCCAGCTGCTTGGGTGCGATGTCGAGATAGACCTTGTATGACCCTCCGCCGCCCGAGAATAGCCACCGCTGCCCGAACGGATTGTCATAAGGGAAATTGGCCTGAATGCCCTCTGTCTCACCCCTAAAGTCCGGCATGTTCCGCACCCCGCGCAGCCAGTCCATCAGCCAGCTTCCGTCGACTTTCCATGTCTTTGTCTCGATGAGGTCGTCGGTGAGCTCCTCGGCAACCTTCTCCAGTGCCTTTTTGCCCAGTAGCTCCACTGTCTTGTACTTCTCGACCTGCGCCTTTGCGTCACCGGCCGTCATCGTAAAGTCGTGGTCCAGAGCGCTGACAACCTCTCCTACGACGGCCGCAGCCTCGGCTGGCCCGCCCGACTCCTCGTCGTAGATGGCGATGCTGATCCATAACCCGTGTGCGGTAATCGGTACGTCCTGGGCTATTACCCTCTCGGTCAGGATTAGGCGTTTTGGCTTGACATCTTGGACAGTCTCCGAGCGCCATGTTTGGATCGCCCTACCATCCGATCGAAACGTGCCTCGGATGTCGGGTGCAACGGCGACGACGTAGATCTCGTCCGCCGCCTCTTTGAACAACCCACCAGGATCTTCGGTGCCAAAGCACCTCACGCAGGCTAGGGTGATATCGGCAGCGTACAGTGCGTCCGCCTGTACCTCGGCCACTGGTTCGTGCCATTGTCCGTGATGTTTGGGGCGCACGCCACCTGATGGGGCCGGCTCAAGTTCCGCTGCCGATTCTGGGGCCATCAGCTGCCCGTATGTGCAGCGCTGGACCCAGACCTGCTGCTCGTCATCGTACTGTGGGGGACCATCCAGGTCCCCGAGCAACTCGCGTCGCGGATCCAACTCGAAGAAAGTCTGCATTCCTGCCCGACGCGCCTCAAACTGGCGCGTTTCTTCGGCGCGACGCTCACGCTCCTCGTCGGTCATGACGACGTCCTCCAGCCACTCCTGCTTGCGCTGAGCGATCAGTTCCTGCTGGATGCCTTCACCACCCTGCGTCATACCGCGCACGACGTCAATGTCTCTGTCGCCCACACCCTTCTCCCTTCCTGAGGTATGACAACAAATCTGGCTTTGTGGTTTGTGACCGGAGTTACCCCAATTCCGGGCATCCTGGCCGTTCGCTCGTGAAGCCCAGCGAACCCCTTGTCCAAGCGCAGCGGGTTGTTCGTCGCATCGCCCCGGGCCTACAGTCCTCAGCGTCACATGGTCAAGTCAAGAGTTTGCCGCGATGACGTCAATGCCGCCGACGGAATTCCACGCGACGGCGCTCGCGACACTCGCTGACCTGGGTTTGGCACCTCGGCTCTGGGCTCGTGCAAGATCGTTTAATGCTCTCTTGCCCGTCGGCGCAAAGGAGGCATTGCGAATCTGGGCACTGCCAACGCTCCGGCCTGGAGCCTCAGCGCGAAACCCGTCCGCGCATCTGGGCCAACTGACAAGATCCGGAACATTTACGAAATGATCGAGCGCCACGTCGGCAAGCCGTCGGGAGTGTGCGCTGGTAGGGGAAAGGTTTGCGCAACAAGCGCTACACCCTTCCTAAACCGTGTGCGCGGGGCTGGTGACAGCAGCGCCGACAGCAACGAACCGGAACACGACAGCCGCCAATGGTGGCACGCGGACGAGCGCCCGAGGTGGCGGACGTCGGCATACGCTGCCGGACAGCGCGCCCAGAACTTACAAGCGAGGGGTCTAGGCCGAGCAGGGTTGGGTGTAAGAGGCTACTCGGCGACGAAGACGCCTACGCCTGGCAAGGTCTCGGTCATTCCCTTGATCCGTAGTACCTGCATGGCGCGGTCGATCACCGGCTCGGTGACTTCGTAGTGCTTGATCAGCTCTCGGCGGCTGGGCAGCTTGGAGCCTGGTGGGAACTCGCCGGATGCGATGCGTTCGGCGAGGTCGTCGGCGATCTGCTCGTATCGGTAACGCGGTGGCACTTGGTTCTCCTCGGTTGGCAACACGAGTAGACCACCTACGTCAGCCCCTGTCTACCCAACGCTACCCATGGGAGGCTGGCGAGGAGGTCGATTCCCTCGGTTGGCGCTGTTTGGCCGTCCTCGCCGACGTGGATGTCCGGCGCATTCCCCCGCGTTCGGACATCCACGTCTTCAAGCGGCTACGGCAACAAGGAGGTGGCAGTGCTCCCTTCGACAGGGCCGAAAGGAACGATCATGGGTCGGGCGAGCAACGAGCCGGTCAATCGGGTCACCTACGGCGAATACGTCCTAGCTGTCGCGCTGACCCTCGCCCGCCGACACCGGCCAGTGTGGTCTTGGCAGCGCTGGCGGCGCATCTGCCGGTGCGGAGCCGAACTGCCGTGTCGTGCTCGACATCGCATTCCGATCAATCGTGGTCACTGGCCTGGGGAGGGTGAGCAGTGACCGGCGGGCCGGAACGGACGATCCTCGCGGTACACGTGCGGGGGCTCGACGGCATGTGTGCCGGTTGTCGGGCGTGGTGGTCGCGGCTGGTGCCGTACCCGTGCTGGCAGGTGGAGCGGGCGACCAGTCGGCAGGCCCGCGCGAGCGTGGTCCAGTTTCTGGGCGGTGTGCGGTGACGACTCACGGCCCGGTGATGCCGATCTGGAACTGCGGCGGCTGCGGCCTTCCCTGGCCGTGTCCGACGCGGCGGCGTGAGCTGCGCGCGGAGTACGCCGGCGCGCCGGTGTCGCTGGCTCTCTATCTCGGTGTCTGTCTCGTGCAGGCCGCCGAGGATATGCCCTGGGCGTCGGCCGGTGCGCTGCATCGGCGCTTCATCGGTTGGGCGAGGCAGCCGTCGGAAGTACAGCAGCGAAGTACAGCAACCGTGCCAGCCGGACCCGACCGGCAGGAGCGCCACCAGGCCGGATGACCTCGCACGGCACCCCATTCGACCGGCCTGCCGAGAGTTCACACCGAAGAGGTCATTGGTTCGATCCCAGTATCGCCCACCACGAATAAGCAGCAGAGGCACCCTCGAAAGAGGGTGCCTCTCTTGCGAACTGCATCGACGGACATGGTCATGAGTCACCTATGCGTCAGCAAACGCGTCGCGGATGGGTTGATCTCTCCTGTCCGACCGGTGGGTGTAGAGGTTGAGCATCGTCGACGGCTTCTCGTGGCCCATCAAGGCCTGGACGTCGTTTGCCGGGTTCACGAGTGCCGGTCAGGGCAGGTGCGTGTCGTGGTTGGCCTTGGTCGACTCGGAGCTTTCTGTGATCCGTTGCTGAATTTGGCCTGTACTAGATCAAGCGCGCTCCGCGCGGCGCGGGCCGGGCGCGGTAACCGGCTCCTGACGGAGCCGCCGCCCCGCCCGCCTTCGGCGGCGGGGCGGTAAGTCAGCCGGCCCGAAACCCACGCCCGCCCCGCGCGTCACCCGTGGTTCCGTGAAGGGAACCGGTGACGAGTCCCGGAGGTCGACCGGGACCAGGACGACAACGTCCTACCTCACATCACACACTCAGCCTCACGACAGGGAACCACGGACCGGTCGACGGCCGGGCCGGGCGAGTTGCCGAACGGAATCACGCCGACCGCTCACGGGTCCGAGGTGGGGAAGAGGAGAGGGTGGGAAAGAGGGCGGTGGGTAGGGCAGGGGTTGGGGTTAAAGCTTGTGCCTCCGGCGGGGCCAGACGACTCCAGGATGGAGTTGCCGAACGGTTCCGGTGGGTGGGTGGTAGTGGTTGAGGGATGCCATCCCGTCCACCGCCGACCCAGGCGAGCCGAGCGGGCCAGGGCCAGGGTGCCAAGGTCGTCTGGTAGGGGCGCTCCACCTTGTCACCCTGGCCCTGGCCCGCTCCACCAAGGTGTGGGTCGGCGGCATCGGGATGGCATCGGAATCGGTGGCGCTCTGCGGCGAAAGCGACATCCGACAACTGATTACCACTCCACGTAGTCCTCGTCGACAGGTCGTAACAGCTTTTGTCGGGGCGGGACGCTAATCAGCGTGTGCGCCCGGCCGGCTAGCATGTCCCGCATCCGGGACTCTTCTTCGCTGGTTGCGACCAGGACTTGCAGTCCGGGGCCTGCAACCTCGGTTAGATGGCGAATGAAGGACGCAAAGTCTGGATATTCAACCTCCTGCTGGCGGGGCTCATCAAGCGCCAAGAACCCAAGATGGTTCGTTTCATATGAGCGCCCGAGTACAGCCAGTGATAGTAGATACGCCCAGATTGAGCGGATCATATCACTAGCCGAGAGATCGAAACCCAAATCGAAGCCGTCATGCGTCGGCCGGTACGTCTCCTCGGAAATTCTGATATCCGACGGTCTAAGCGACCGAAATCCGTAAAGGCCCAACTGGCTCCGGAAGCTGGATGCCAACTCGGTGATTTTGGCCTTATCGGTCGGGCTAAGGCGCTCCCTGCCAATTTCAGCCAGAAGGCGGCGATTCGACGCCCACTGCGTCGCGATCCCTCGCAATACGCCCTCTACGCCCTCCATTTCACTTCGAAGCTTCTCAAGCGCCTGAAGTTGGGCTTCAAGGCGGATCCTAGCAGCAATGTCAGCAGGAGAAGGAGTAGACGATGGCGCTACAAGGCTATCTTTGATGTCACGAATCCGCGCCCTCGTTCCCGTAGCCGACTGACGCAGAGTTTGCACCCGGACGCGCAGCGCATCGGTCAGGCGGTGGGCATCCTGCTGCATCGCCTTAAAGCTGCGCACTTCTTGTTCGATGAAGGAAATGTTCTGCTCTTCCGACATTGGATTTTCGGTGACGTCAAATCCGTCAGGAAGGAATTGGTGACAGGTTGGGCAGTGAGGTTCCGCATCGAAAACCCGAAGATTGCGAGACCCAAGATCACGCAATACCACTGCATCCTTATGGCGCTGCAGGTCTTCCATTAAGGCCGACAGCCGAACACTCAAGCTACTGGCCCTAGCCTGCGAGTCCTCGTACTCTTTGAGAGCTTCGGATAGAGCAACAGTTATGACGGTCAGGTCGGACTGAGCGGATTCAAGGCTCCGCTCTAAGTCCTCTTGATCTTCTAACACCGTTCGAAGCGGCATCGCTGATGCCGCGGCAAGCTCCGATCTGAGGCGCCGGATCCCCTCGTCCAGATCTATCCACTTGTTCCCAGAGGGCATGAGCAGGTCAAAGGTTACGAGATCAGGATCAATTGGCGGTCGGGTGCCAAGTCCTCTAAGCACAACTGAGGCTGCTGCAGCAGAGGCGTTGACCCGCTCAACGTGACGCCGCCATTCCGACTCGATGTTTGCCGCTTCCGATTCGAGGCGCTGCCGCTGAAGAACTAGGCCGTAGGCGTCCAAGTCCAGAACGAATTCGGCGGATCGCCGAACGACATCTCTAATTCCGAAGTAGGTAGGAATTCGCGCCTGCAAGCCGAGCCAGCCATGCTTTTGCTCTACGAAAAAGTACGGGAACAGACACTCTAGGTAAAGAAGTCCCTCGCTACCGTCCGTGCGAGTGACACGTGGCAGTTGCCAGCCAATGAAGTCCGCAAGCCATCTATGAAATCCTGCCTCATTCTGCGCTGCGCCTCTGCGTCTGACGAAATAGTCACGCCGTTGCCCGATTCCGTCACCCGTCAGGCCCCTGCCCATCAGTACCTTCACCAGACCGTTGCTTGAGTCCCGCGCCTTCACCGCACGTTCGACAGTCGCAATGTCGCCTCGCCCGTTCTGAATCTCTAGGCGGACGAGAGACCGCCTTACATCGAGCCGCTTCCCAGCCAGCTCGATTGAGTCCGTCATGGCGTGGGGTAGGGGGACTTCTCGCCGTGGGCTCAACATGCCCTCAAGGCCAAGGCCATATAAGAGCGCCTGGAGGCAGGTCGATTTTCCGCTTGAGTTGTCTGCCCTTACGACATTAAGGCCCTGTTCGAGAGTGATGTCGGCGCCGAAGACGGGCCCAGGCGTCTCCGCTCTAAGCTGAAGCGCGTTAACTTGAAGCAATTTACACCTCCAGCACTTCGCGGACGGATTTCTGAGATATTGCCCGCGGGAGCCCCGACAAGAAGGCCTTCTCGCGTTGCATGACCATTTGGTTGCTCTTAATTTTTGCGGCGAGTTCAAGTCCATCGCCTGTCAACGAGACCGACGGACCTTTCCAAGCAGCAAGACCGCAAGCGACAGCCAGCCCAATTGTTCGCGACATTGCGGGATCGTAACGGATCACCGGGTCATCCGGCGCTTTCGACCCGTTGAACCATCGGATTGCCATACGCGCCAATTCTTCAGACCTGATGGCCGAAGTCAGGAAATGTATCTGCTCGAGATTGGCTGTTTTGCCGCGTGACCTATCTAGGACGAGGACCAGTGCGGACAAGCGCCAACTTAGCCGTAGGTCTCCGGGAATGGGATCAGGTCGAGGAGTGAAGCGCACTATCCCCTCAGCGCCCGCAAATGCCTCTTCAAGAATACCCACGGTCACACCCCTGCGCCCTCAAAGTCGAGCGGGCACCGAATCAACCAATCCCCGACCGCCCCCCATGCCAGGGTTGTTGCTGCATCCGCATCAAGAAGTGGAACACCCTGGGAAAGCTTTTTCTCTAGATCCCGCACAATTTGAACAATAAGCCGTCCTGTGTGAGGTTCACCAGAAGACAGATACTCCATATTGAGCCGTCGCTCGGTGCGGGTCACAGTACGTGAGGCATCTTCCCACTGATCCGGGTAACGCTCTCGGAGCTTCTGTAGATAGTTTTCGGAGTCTAGGTAGTGCGCGATCACTTCGCCCACGTAGCGATCGCGATGGTTGTCGACGGGAAAGAGTGGCGATAGCTTTCTATCTACCGTCTGGCGCATCTCTGTATTTTCGTCCAGCCAGTCCCTCAAGCCGTCCTCAGTGGTGGGAGGCACGGAGATCAGCTCTTTCGGGCGCCCCAGCAGAAGGCTCCTAGCTTCTTTAAAGGCGTCGTCAGTCACGACTCGGACCCGGAAGCCGCTGTCAAGAAAGGGCAAGCCCGCGTCCAGGTATTCGGCAGCCTTCTGCTGCGCATGCAAGACGAGCTCTTTTGAGTCGAAGTACGGCACGAGGAAGAAGTAGCAATTGAGCTTCACATTGCCCAGAAGCCTCTCATAGTCCTTCTTCTTGGTGATGAGCTTTTTCATATCACGCGTAAGCTTGTCCCGCTGATTCTCATAGCGGTCAGCCACGCTGGCAGGCTCTTCGGCCGCATAACACTGAAAGGCGTGCCCACTAAAGGTGAACGCCTCGATGCCCATATCGCCGCCGTGGCGAGCGGGCATTTCCTGCAGCTGATCGGCGCCGTAAGCGAGACGGAGGAGCTGAAGGCACCATCGTTCCCAGTCATTCGGATCCCAGGCCACTGGAGTGGTCACGCGCTCTCCCGCAAGCTCAGCATGGACTTGTAAGGGGCATAAGAGCGTTCGACCCTAACTGGTCCAAGTCCATTAGGGAACCTTTTTGTCGGCTTGCCGTCGGTCGCAAGCTTGGAGTGGCCCCGACGGTGAGCAACTCCCTGACGATAAAGATCAAGGTGGTGCCAGGGCACGAGGGCGTCTACAGGGCGTCAAGCGACGACCGATGATGGCTGCGACGCCCATAGACGGCCAGGCATGCAGCGAGGCTCCCAGCCTTGATCGATGCTGCGCCCTGGTGGGGGGAGTGTGTCGTTTTCCGTGTTTGACCGTCGGTGTGATCGAGGTTGTTAGATGGTGATCCGGTCGCCGTAGGCGAGGATCAGGGCGTTGAGGGCCTTGGCCCAACCGTAGACCCGCCCGGTGATACTGCCGCCTCCCTTGCGTTTCTGTTGGACGACGAGGTATAGGACCTTCATCGCGGCCTGCTCGGTCGGGAAGTGCCCGCGCCGGCGGGCGGCTTGGCGGAACCGGGCGTTGAGGGACTCGATGATGTTGGTGGTGTAGAGGACCTTGCGGACCTCGTGGTCGTAGTCGAGGAACGGCACGAACTGCGGCCAGGAGGTCCGCCACAGTTTGATGACGGCCGGGTACTGGTCGCCGAACTCGTGTCAAGCCCCGGGTTTGATGGACAGTTGGTTAGCTGGTTTTCAGGGGTGCGGTGACCGGGTGGGTCATCGCGTGTAGGGCCTCGTGTTCGGCGG